>NZ_JCARSY010000027.1:0-51056 GCF_059641415.1 Vibrio rubrogenes | reverse complement strand
GCAATACTTCCCGTTTTACCGCCAAAAACTCACCAACAGAAATTCAAAAACAGAAAGTCGGTTTCTTTATAACGAAGCAGTTTTGCATGGTCGTCAAGATAGAGATCCAATCGACACACATTGTGTAAATCAGGTTGCCCTTCTTCGGCGATCATATCCAGCGCATCAATCACTGAACGCTGATTTTTGTAAGACCAACTGACTGAGGCCAAAATATCCGGTGAGAAAAAAGTCGCTAGCCATGGCCGTTTAATGACAAACATCACTGGCCCTTGTGAAACATCTTTGATTTCTGATGTATCGTCATACTGATATAGCCAAACCTGTATCGGCTTGTCTGGGTTGTTGTAATGAATGTACATCCGTTTCGGAAAGAAAAAAGCAACGATAAAACCGATACATATCAATAAAAGAATCATTCGAATTATTTTGACTGGACTAGCTTTCATTTTCTAATTCTTTTCTGTGGGGGTGAAAACATAAATGAATGTCACGAGCTGCGTCAGAAAAACTCGCTTGCTCCAACCGTTTCATTAACTCCGATGAGGTCAATGTTGCTAACGAATCGCCGTAATCCTGATATAGTTTGAAGCCAACCTTCACAGCAATCACATCATCCGGGGCATCGCCCGAGGTGGTCATATTATCGAGAAACTGTGCTCCGCCTGCACCTCGTCCCACATCGCGGATCTGAAAGAGCAAATGGCATTGCGGATTGATGTCGTGCCCTCACTGACCGGATCGACGGTTAAAATTCGTAGTTAAGTGCCACGACTCACTGATACACGCTCATCAGTTGCAGCGGATTAAATGGCGCATTAAACGGGGGGCGCCGATAATTTTTCTATCTGCTGCATGTCCAGTTGCTGAAACTCAGATTCTATATATTTAGCGATTTATTGGTAAAAGCATTCAAAAAATCAATATATTATTGATATCATGTACATCTATGGTCTTTGTCACAGGTGTCATATGCGGATATGGTCTCTTGAAAAGACGGTTAAATGTATAGGCCCGACGTTTAACTTTACTCATCAGGGTCAACGGAGAAAATTAAATGAAAAATCTACTTAAGCTTGTGGTTACTATTACAACTATTTTCCTGCTTTCAGGATGCGGAGACCCCACTCTTGATACCTCATCTGACGCAGCCCTGAAAGAATCGGTAAGTAAAATTATGGCCGATCTCTCACAAGACGATCAAGAGCGATTCAAAAAAGCACTGACAGGTGTTTATATGTTTGGTGCATTAGCCTCAATGGGTAGTGATAATCCAGAACAGGCGAGAGCAAAAATTGATGAGAAATTGAATGGAAAAACAGCGGAAGATATTTTCCAATTAGCGGATGAATTAAAACAGCAGATGAACAATAGATAAGGAACGTTCGAACATTAAAGCGTATTGGCGCTTTCGTTGTAGCTTTGTCAGATGTCTCTGTGAGTAGTGCACTGGAGAATGGAACAGCAATGGTACTGCTCAATTTCTTCATCATCCCTCCCCAAAAGTTGTGTCATCTTACGATGCAACTTTTGAGTAACGCTTCTGTTTAAATTAAGTATCCTCTTTTTCATTTCTTGCGGGGGATGTTTTTATTATGATTCTGATCAGCTGGATAATTTTAATCATGATCAATGAGAGTGACTTTAGAATTGATAATGCGGTCGGACAATATCCGCTGATACGCATATAACAAGGAGAGTTCAGTGAAAATAGCTGTGTTGGATGACTATCAGGATGTGGTCAAAACCTTGGATTGTTTCAAATTATTGTCAGCGCATGACGTAACCGTTTTAACCGAAACCTATGCTGAGCCAGAGTTGATTACCAGACTCAAAGATACCGAAGCACTTGTTTTGATTCGAGAGCGTACCACCATCACTGAATCGCTGCTTGCTCAGTTACCCCGTCTCAAAGTGATTAGCCAGACTGGCAAAGTGAGCCAGCATATTGATGTTCAATTGTGCGAGAAATACGGGATTACCGTGTTAGAAGGACGAGGCTCACCGGTGGCACCCTCTGAATTGTGCTGGGCCTTGCTGATGGCTGCCAGTCGCCATATCCCGGCCTATGCTGCAAACCTCAGAAACAATCAATGGCAAAACGCTGGTGAACTTGGTTTAGGACGCACGTTAAAGGGACTCAAACTCGGGATTTGGGGCTACGGGAATATCGGACAGAAAATCGCTCAATATGCGAAAGTATTTGAAATGTCCGTTGTCGTCTGGGGCAGTGAGCAGTCCCGGACGCTTGCTCAAGCGCATGGCTTTGAAGCTGCCGAATCAAAACAAGTGTTCTTCTCCACTGCGGATATTGTTTCACTCCATTTACGTCTCAATGATGCCACCCGAGGGTGTGTGACCGCTGACGACTTAAAGCAAATGAAACCGGATTCTCTCTTTCTGAACATCAGTCGTTCGGAGCTGGTTGAACAATCAGCGCTATACAACGAGCTCCGTGCGGTTCCGACTAAACAAGCTGCGATTGATGTGTTTGATTCTGAACCTGCGTCAATTCATCACGAACCGTTGCTCTCACTGCCAAACGTCATCGCAACCCCTCATATTGGCTATGTTGAGAAAAATAGTTATGAGCTGTATTTCACAATCGCTTTCGAGAATATTTTGGCGTCGGCAAAAGATATTGGATAAATCTCAACACAAAGGAAATGGGTCAGCGGCTTTTCCGATGGTCAGTCTTATTCACCAGCAGAAATTCAAAAATTGAAAGTCGGTTTCTTCATAACGAAGCAGTTTTGCATGGTCATCAAGATAGAGATCCAACCGACACACATTTTGTAAATCGGGTTGCCCTTCTTCGGCTATCATATCCAGCGCATCGATCACCTTTTGATTGGACTAGTTTTCATTTTTTAATTCCGTTCTGAATGGGTGAAGACATAAATGAGTGTCACGACCAAATTTAACTTTCATTGTTCAAAATTGGGACGAATTGTGTCGGTTCATTGATCACAGAACAATTTAAATCATAATATATTCCATCACCTAGTTGTGTTGATGCTCCCCCATCACTGGAAAGGTCTTATAGTTAAAGAAAGGATGCAATTCATGATCGATATTCAAGAGCCAACAGTATCTGACGCGGCAGCCATCGCAGCACTACTCGAGTCACTCGGTTACCCCGGCACTGAACCATTTATTGAAAGCCGGATCACTCAACTTATCTCCCATGACAACGATGTTCTCCTGATCGCTGTTAAAGAGAATGTGGTGATTGGTGTTATTTCTCTGCACTTTATTCCACAGCTCGCTTTGCCCAGAGATTTGTGCCGCATCAGTTATTTTTGTATTTCTGAGGCATCCCGAGGAGAGGGCGTAGGTACCATGCTTGAGTCTCATGCTGTTGATATTGCGAAAGCGCGCGGCTGTGATCGCATTGAAGTCCATTGCCATTCCAGACGAGTGGATGCACACCGCTTTTACTATCAACAAGGGTATGTAGAATCGCCAAAATATTTATTTAAATCAATCGATTAAACCGCAACAAAACGTAAGCTGCGATGGAATCTGACCCAGATTTTTATATCAAATATACATAACAGCACATAAGAGATTTGTTCTGTGTGACATTTTGATATATAACGATTTTTGTGGTGAACGAGAAATTTTAGCACGGCATTCAGGCAAGCTTTCACCTTATTTAACCTCATACAAATAAGGAAAAATTCAGCATATGGAAATCAAAATCGATGATTTATCCGGCGGAGAAGTGATTAGGTTACTCGAAGAACATCTGGCAGATATGTACAGCAATTCTCCCCCGGAAAGTGTTCATGCCTTAGATATGAATGCGCTAAAATCTCCGGAAATTACCTTCTTTAGCGGTTGGATCGGTGATGAACTGCAAGGTTGTCTAGCCTTCAAACAACTGACCCCTGAGCATATTGAGTTGAAATCAATGAGAACCTCGAAGTCTGCCCGCCAATCCGGTGTAGCCACAAAACTTCTCATTCATGCACTCAATATCGCAATTGACAGAGGATATCAGAAAGTCAGTCTTGAAACGGGATCTCACGACTTCTTTAGCCCGGCCAGAAAGTTATACGAAAAATTTGGTTTCCGTTATTGCGGTCCGTTTGCTCATTATCAAGAAGATCCGCATAGTCGTTTTATGACCCGAGCGCTGGTGGAAAAATTCGAATAGCAAAGAACAACCGCTTAAGCCTCATTTTTACCGTTGTATACACATAGTAAGGAGAAACGAACCATAGAATATTTACTAGGCTTATTCGCATTATTGACATCCATGGTTGCAGCCACAATTGGATTTGGTGGCGGTATGCTCTTAATCGTGGTCTTTCCATCCTTTCTCAGTCCTGGATTAATCATACCGGCTTATGGTGTGGTTCAACTCGCGAGTAACGTTTCGCGAATGCTTTTTTCATTAAAATATGTCAAGTGGAAACTGCTGCCTAAATTTTTGATCGGCTCAATCATTGGGGCGCTGGTAATTGGCTATGGTCTCTCTCATGTTTCAATGGAGTATGTCCCCGCTGCAATTGGTTTATACATTCTACTCAACCTGTGGAGCACTAAGTTTTCGGCGGTGGTCGGTCGATACGAAAGCTATTATTTGATTGGATTCTTACAAACGGGTTTAGGGCTGGTCGTTGGTGCAACAGGTCCTTTGGCTTTAAATGTATTAACCAAACAGCTGAAGTCTAAAGATGAAATCATTGCAACGAGCGCCTTGTTTATGACGATCAGTCATCTGGCAAAAATTCCTGTCTATTTATCGATCACCGCGGGCTTATTCGCTGATTTAAACCTGATTATTTACATGGTTATCGGCGCAATACTAGGTTCATTTTTAGGCACAAAACTTCGTTTGAGAACCAATAATGACAAGATGATTAAAATCATCAAAGTGTTACTGACCTTGTTTGCCATCAAAATGATTGGGAGTGTGGTGATATAGTTTGGTGTTAGTTTTCAGTCAGCGCAGGTTAATGGATAGTACATGCTGCAACCGGTAGAGTGGTTGGTTTGGGTCGCGATCTAAACAGAAAGTACTACAGAGATAAAAAGCTCACCATGTTAGAACTTGTCGCTGTTCCGCCCGGCCCATCACCGATATTAACTGTACACTCTCCAACGTTCACCACACCGCCACAACTGATACCACTGATACCACTGATACCACTGATACCACTGATACCACTGATACCACTGATACCACTGATTGCACAAAAAAGTACTCGGGTATCTAAGTCCATTGACGTTGAACGGCAAAAATGTCGTTTCATGAAGTATCCGGCCAGTCTGGAACAGAACATCAACCTAATACAAAAAATTCAATTATATCTATTATATTCAATATCTTTTATTTACAAAAAAGAAAATAAAAGCCAAGTCATCGCACTCTGCGATTCACGGTTACTACGGCCATATTCCACAACAACCATATAAAACACATGCTTAATACAAAAGGGCATTTCTCTTCGGGGTATAATCAGGTAGTCTTAACGTTACACAACATCAAAGTTAGACCATCACATTGCTGATATCGTGACCGTAATCTAACAGACAATAAGCAAACAATTTGTTCGGTTTAGGCTAGAAAATCAATGAATGTTATCAAGAAAATATACCAATATGCGGAACCTAATTTATCCTCCGTGGGATGGATGGGGTTTTTCGGCTTTCCCGTATATTATTACGTCTGGAGTTATCTTTTCCCTCAGCCATATGAATCTCTTTGGTTGAGAGCTCTTGGCTCACTACTCTGTCTTGGTCTCGCACTGCGTTCTTTTGTACCAGTAAAATTTAAAAAATACCTTCCTTATTACTACTACTTTACGATGGGGTTTTGCCTACCATTTTTCTTTGGCTATATGATGATCATGAATGGTTATAATAATGTATGGGTTATGTCTTTCACGGCCTCTATATGCCTGCATATATTACTGATTCATGAAACGAAATCGCTGATTATTCAAACGGTCATTTCAATATTTACAGCATATATTATCGCTATTTATATCAAAGGAAATGAACTAAGTTACTTCACTGATTGGACATACATACCAATATTTCTTTTCGTTTATATCTTCGGTAATGTATTTTATTTTAGAAATCAGATATCTCATGAAATAAAGGTATCAATCGCAAAATCCTTCGGTGCTGGAATTGCGCATGAAATGCGTAATCCTCTCAGTGCAATCAAGTCATCTATAGAGCTCATTCAATCACTGCTTCACACCAAGCACCCAACCGACTCAGTACCTCATTACACCGTCGAACAGCATGATTATCAGATGGTCAATGAGCTACTTAACGATATGCATAGCACTGTGGATTCTGCCAATGAGACGATCAATCTACTGCTCACCTCGATAGATCAAAATCGGATTCCGACATCAACTTTCAAAATATATTCTGTCAGTGATATTGCGCAACATGCCATCCAATCATTCAGCTACAAAAACCCACTGGATCGGCTGGCTATCAATATTACAATTGAAAATGATTTCAGATTCTTGGGTAGTGATATTTTACTAAAATATGCCTTTTATAATTTATTCAAAAATGCATTTTATTACCAAAATAACGAAAACTTTTACATTAATATTTCTATTACATCACATAACAATTGGAATCAAATTACAGTTAAAGATAATGGGGCTGGGATAGCGAAGGAACACCTTCAGGATATTTTTAAGGACTTTTATACGCATGGTAAACATGGTGGATACGGCTTGGGATTACCATTCTGTCGACGTATTATGGAAGCTTTCGGCGGGAAAATTGAATGTGCTTCCGTGTTAGGTCAGTGGACGGAGTTTACACTCTCATTTCCGACTGAATCTTCTTCGGGAATGAGAAAACTTAAAGAAGAGCTGGTGATTGAAAAAACACTACTTTACATTGGTAATATGAGTGATGTTTGTCTACAACTGAAAAAACAAGCACAGCAGATGGGATTCCACATCGAAACCGCCACATTGACAGAAGCGGTCAAACGCAAGGAATATGAATTCGAGTTTGATGTGATTATGGTTGATCTCAACCAAGTTGACCGGCAATGGGATCTGCTTACCGTTTTGGAATCTCAGCTTCACTTCTCTGAGGCACAAATTCATTATATTTATGATGCCAACAGCCAGTATCCGATTCATATTGAACGTCACCTTTCTGTCTATCCGCTGGAAAAAAACGATCTGTTTGATCAAAGCGCCTCGATTTTATATCAATTGTTTTTTGAACTGGCAGAGAAAATTGAAGCCGATAGAAACGTAATTCCTTTCAAGCAGGAACGTACGGAGAAATGTATTCTTATCGTGGATGATAATCACTCCGTTCGCAATTTGACGGCAATCCTTTTAGAGAAACAGGGCTATCATGTTTTGCAGGCATCGAATGGTCAAGAGGCTCTAGGAACGATGGAAGCGCATGCAGTTGATCTGATTCTGATGGATATTGAGATGCCAGTCCTTGATGGCATTGAAACAACCAGTACGATTCGCAGTTCCCAGAAACCTTATCGACATATTCCAATTCTTGGTCACACCGGTGATACAAATACACCAACGCTTAAGCGAATTCGGAATTCAGGTATGAATGATTATATTATTAAGCCAGCAGATACGAATAACTTACTGGATAAACTAGCAAACTGGATATAAGCACCCTCATTGATTCCATATGAAATAATATCGATATTACAGAGTATACAGTTCATATGTTACTTAAAGTATACAGAACTATTTTCTAGCAACTCACCACAAACATTTATTATTTTATTTATATTATCAAAACTTAACGCACTATTGATTGAAAAACGAATAATATTTCTATTTTTAGGTGTTGCTGGACGACAGAAAACAGAGCCAAATATACCTTGTTCCTCAAGAATAACTCTAATTTTCTTAGTATTCGACTCGTCACCAGTTTCTAATGAAATAATATGCGACTGGCTTCTTATATCAAGACCGATCTCCTTTAACCCAAGTCGTAAATTTCTAGATAAATCAAACAACTTTTCTCTTCTATCATCAGCACTTCTTATTACATCCAATGTCGCTTTTAACGCTGGGATTTCGTGACTCATCATCGTTGAACTAAAAATATTTGAAAATGCTGCATACGGGATACACAGGCCAAAATCACTATTTGTACAGATCACTCCAGCACGATAGGCAAATGCTTTTGCTAAGCTGGCAGTCATGAAATCAACTTTTTCCGATAAGCCCAGCTCATTTAATATGCCCGCCCCATTTTGCCCATAAACTCCCAAAGAATGAGATTCATCAACAACAGTAACACAATTATACTCATGAGCGATTGCGACAATATCTTCTAAAGGAGCCACTGTTCCAATGGTACTATAAACAGAGTCTACTACGATAATACCAGGGCCATGACGTTGGATTAATTTTTTCAAATGGTTGCAATTGTTATGCATAAATGGACGAATATTCGCATAACTATAGCGAGCCCCCTCCCACATCGACATATGAGCAAAAAAATCAATATATACATTTGTCTCCGGTACACAAAGTGCTTGTAATAAAGAGACATTTGCACTCCATCCAGACTGAGAGAGAAAAGAGTTACTAAAACCGGTGTATTTTGATATCTCAGCTTCTAATATTTGTTTATGATTGTCATCATGTAGAAATATTGATGACATAAACATATCATTTTTCTTCTGCTGGAGCGACTTGATTAATTGCTCTCGTATATCTATATGTTCAGATATATTTAAATAATCATTACTCTGCATCACAATATCTTTGGGGTTTGGTGTTATCCCAACAACTAAGTTTTTCCCATAATCAGTATCGATAAGATCTTTCATTAAAAAATCCATTCTTGGCTTAATAAACTCAGGTAAAGACTTAGGATAGCTAAACATAATAAACAACCTTCCAAAATATAATAATTAGGAAAGCTATTTTCTCAACAAAGAAGCAATTGTCATCATGATAAATAAATTATTTTGCTTATCATTACAGATTCAATTATATTAAATTCATTATTATTTAAACATCATTACCATTTGGAGGTTTAATTATTTTAAAACACTTACTCCAATAAAAAATATGTTCAAATTTAAAACAGTTAATTATTAGATATAAAATAAGCCTATCGAATTACGTCATTATTCTTACTAAAAAGTAATATAACCTAAAAAATATGATATATCTCAAGACATTGAGTCGATAATTAAAACAAGAGAGTCAAATATCAGACACTGAACAAAATAAACAACCCATTGCATAAAATACTATTAAATACAGCGCTAAAAGGAGCGCTGCCATTCATTGGCAGCGCTGAATAACGAAACTGGGGAAACTACGCTACTTTGTTTGGTGCAGCGCGTTTTTCCCACTGTAGGACCAGACTAATCGCAGCCGGTAGTACCGTTAACGTAATCACGGTTGCCGCCATTAATCCACCGATAATGGCATAGGCCATTGGTCCCCAGAAAACCTGTCTGGCAATTGGAATCATGCCAAGAATTGCAGCAAAAGCAGTCAACAGAATGGGTCTGGCCCGGTGTGTTGCGGCCATCACAATCGACTGATGTGCCCCATTGCCCCGCGTCAGATTGTCATCCACTTCAGAGATCAGAATCACCGCATTACGAATAATCATCCCGACCAACGCAATCACACCAAGCAACGCGACAAAACCGACAGGGGTGCCGGTGGGTAACATCGCTGCGACAATCCCGATCAAACCGAATGGTGCGGTACACAATGCCAGCATCATACTGGAGAAACGTCGCAGTTGAATCATCAGCAACGTCAGCATCACGATCAAAGTTACCGGTAAGACAGCATAAATTGACTCATTCCCTTTCTCCGACTCGCTGACTGTGCCTTCTTCTGTTACTTCATAACCGACAGGTAACTGTTGCCTGAAGGCTTCAATCTGAGGCGCCAATTCGGAAGAGACTTTCTCCGCCATAACTCCGGGCGCAATGTCTGTCTGAACCGTAATAAAGGGTTCCAACTGACGTCGCCAGATAATCGGATCCGTGATGGTATATTCGACTTTCGCAACTTGCCGCAGTGGGATGACTTGATCCTGACCGAGCGATATTTGCAGGTTCTCTATCGTTTCAATATCCTGCTGCTCATTCACACCGCCTTTCACAACAATACTGACCGGATGAATCCCTTCCCGCAGTGACGTGATTGTCTGACCAGAGAAAATCGTCGCCAGTTGTTCAGCGATTTGTTGGCGGCTCAGCCCGACAGCCCGGGCGGCAGTTTGATCAACATCGACACGTAGTAAGCGCTGTGGTTCTCCGGATGTCAGGTTGATATCCCGGGTATCCTCGTGATCAGCAACCACATTCGCCAGTGACTGAGCATATGCCCGAACTTTATTCAGATTCGGTCCACTAACCCGATAACGTAACGGCCAGCCGACCGGAGGCCCGAGTTCTAATGGCGAAACACGCGTAATCCATTCTCCGAAATCACGCCGCATGATAGTTTGTAGCTCTTTGCGTAGCGCTTTGCGTTGCTCAATGTCTTTTGCAACCACCACCACTTGAGCAATGTTCTCCTGATTGAGCAAAATATCCATTGGTAGATAGAACCGAACCGCTCCGGAACCGACGTAACTCGAAAACAGAGCCACCTTAGGGTTATTGGTGAGCTGAGCTTCCAGTTTTTTCACCTCAGCCAATGTGTCTGCCTGAGCAGCATTGGCAGGCAAACGTAAACTCACGAGCAGTTCAGGACGGTCTGACGCCGGGAAGAATTCGGAATGGAGCCGTTCAGATAACACACCGGCGGCAACCAACAAAGATACTGCCAAAACAATGGTTTTCCATCGATGATGAAGAACACCATGAATCAAACGTTGATACCCGATAGAAAGTCGTCCTTGTTTGGCTTGATGGGCTTTCAGGTTGTCAGGTAACAACCATACCCCTAATAATGGTGAGAAAAGAATGGCAACAATCCATGAACTGGCAAGTGATACCATCACCACGACAAACAGCGAATAGCAATACTCCCCGGCTCCTGAGGCAGCGAATCCGACCGGAATAAAACCGGCGATGGTCACCAGAGTTCCCGTTAACATCGGAAATGCGGTATTCTGATAAGCCCACGCAGCCGCTTTTTTACGCGGCCAGCCGTCTTCCAACTTGGAAACCATCGCTTCAATGGTGATCATTGCATCATCGACCAGCAGGCCGAGCGAGATGATCAACGCCCCGAGAGAGATGCGCTGAAAACCGATACCGGCAATCTCCATCCCGGAAAAAGTCATCGCGAGCACAATCGGAATCGACACGGCGACAACCAAACCTGCTCTTGTTCCCAAAGACACAAATGACACTGCGAGTACGATCACGACCGCCTCGATCAGAACCTTGACGAAACCACCGACCGCATCTTTAACTACCGCGGATTGGTCGGCCACTTTGGTGACGTCAATCCCATATGGCAATTGATGCTGAATTTGAGACATTGCATCTCGTAGATCCTGTCCGAACTTTAACATATTGCCATCAGGAGACATCGAAATCGCCAGCCCGATGGCAGCCTTGCCATTGACCCGAAACTGTGATTTCGGCGGCTGTTCGGCTTGCGTATAAATCTCTGCGATGTCACGCAGGGGAATAAAACGATCATGGATACGCAGAACAATCTCTTTCAGGCTTTCAGCCGAGCTGAACGCGCCACTAACTTGCACGGATATCCGTTCATCACCGGTCCGGATCACTCCCGCAGGCGTCACGGCATTTTGGGCCTGTAGACTGTCAATCACCTCTTTAAGATTCAGTCCGAGTCCTGCCAGCCGCTTAGATGAGATGGCCAGCACAACCTGTTGCTCCTGAGCGCCCATCACTTCAATCTTACTTACATAGGGCACTCGCATCAGGGTTGAACGAACCTCATCCACCTTCTGACGCAGCTCTTTCATACTGAATCCATCTGCCGTGAATGCGAAAATCGTCCCGTAGGTATCGGCAAATTCATCATTGACCGCCGGGCCGCTAACGCCACTAGGCAGTTCAGGTGACAGATCCAACATTTTCTTGCGAGTCTGATACCAGATGTCCTCTACTTTATCTGGTGGCGTGCTGTCGCGTAAGTTGACAAAAATAACCGTTTCCCCGGCTCGGGTATAACTTCTCAAATGATCAAGATAAGGGATCTCTTGCAACTTCTTTTCTAACTTATCGGTTAGAAATTGCGTGGTTTCTTCGATTGTCGCTCCCGGCCAATACGCAGAGACCACCGCAATTTTAACCGTAAACTCCGGGTCTTCATTACGCGGTAAGTTTTGAAAACTGATGATCCCCATCACGACGATCATTAACATCAAAAACGAAACCATTTGTTGGTTTTCCAGTGCCCAAGCAGAGAGATTAAAGCGTTTTGCAGATGAATGGGATGCCATGATTACTCTCCCTGTATCAGACGAACTTTCAACCCGGGGCGCAATTGATTGACACCGGCAATGACAACCCGATCACCTTCATCAAGCCCAGAGGACACATAAAGTGCATCATCGCTGTAGCGAGTTACCTTAATCAACTTCAATCGCAGCTCGCGGGTCTGCTGATCCACCACATAAACTGCCGGCTGCTCTCCTTGGCGCGTCAACGCTGCTTTCGGCACGATAACCTGATCAATGGTTGGTAGTTGTAACTGTCCTTTGACAATGGCACCCAGTCCCATCAAATCTGGCGGATCAATCAGTGTGACCCGAACACGGTATGTCCGGGTATACGGATCAGCCTGTGGTGTTACATCACGTAATTTAGCACGCACTTTAATCTCAGGATTGGATAAAAGAGAAACCATGATTTGCGGATCTTCAATCCGAGTCTGTAATACCTGCTCCGGTACTTCAAACACAGCGTCCAACTGACCATTGTATGCCAGTTTGAAGACTTGCTGCCCCGCACTGACAACTTGTCCGGGGTTGGCACTGGTCTCACTGATAACCCCATCTTGTGGCGCAATCAGGTGGGTAAACTGTAAATTATCTTGCGCATCTTTGACGGCTGCCTGAGCACGGTCAAGCTGGGAGGCCGCTGCTTGCCAGTCGGATTTCGCTTCATCATAACGAGAATGCGAGATCGCCCCATTGGGTAATAGTTTTTTCATCCGGGCCAGTGTTCGCTGAGCAAGTGTTGCGGCAGATTTCGCATTATCCAGTTCAGCTTTGGCTTGCTTGAGCGCATTGTTGGCATTACTGGGATCCAAAGTTGCTAAAACCTCCCCCTGTTGCACAGGGTCGCCGACATCATACCGACGATCCAAAATTCGTCCGGCAATACGAAATCCAAGTACCGTTTGCTGATAGGCTTCAATATCCCCTACTTGTGTCACAATCGGTGTTGTTTTTACCGATGAGACCACCATGGTTTTAACCGGACGAAGCGGTTTCGACTCAACTTTCACCGGACCGGCATCATCATAACAAGCGGTTAATCCGCTGATTAAAATCCATAGCCCAAGCGACTGTCGCCAAACGCGATACCGACTCACAACTGATGTCGTTTTTTTCTGACAGATGCGTAATATCATGAGGATATTCCCCTACTTTTTATTTTGAATTCAATCGATATTACCGATTTATGATCCAGAATGAATGGAAATTTCATAGATATAATGGTGGTCAGACCGGACAAGTAGTCCGGGCATTCAAATGACGAAAAATATTTGGAAGGGGGGTCTCAAAGTGAGTCGGAGTCGTCCGTCAGTCGCATCATATACTTAACATTCAGGTGTTTTCATCAACAGATTGACCGATTGTCGGTGGATGCGATACATCGTTAACAAGTTCATACTTAATAGCGAGGTTTCCAGCATCATGCCGCCAATCGACCCCACAATAATATTGTTTGTGAGCCAGCATATGCCGCCCAACAGAAAACCGATACGCATTTTGATGCCAGAAAGACAAAACACCGAATAAGTTCCGATCACCGTGCCCACGACAGACCAAAGATCCCACCAATGATTTGCCATCCATAAACCGCTGATGAGACTGATGACAATGAATACCGCCGCGACACGGGCCGAAGAGACAAAAATAGCGGTCGTTGTCCGGGCGGCAGACAACATCATACTGAGTGCCGAAACCGTTGACCCTAATAACAGATAATGAATACAGTGATTTAGATTGAAAATCAGCATCAACACTTTCAAACGCCGATCATTCTTCTGATAAAACGTCGAAAGTCCTAAAACAAAACTAACCAAGCCTAACGCTTGTGCGAACGTATCATTCACAGCCACACTCATCTAATAATTGACCAATCAATAAAAATAATATCTTGAATAAAATAGATAAAAATAAAAATCTTGTCAGTAAATAGCGCTATAGTTGCACAAATTCAAATTTTTGAAAAGCCATTTTAAAAATACTATTCATCTTGCCATGCAACGCTATAATAGCGCGAACAGCATCAAAGTAGAATGAATCTATGAGTACGTCGATCACGCCTAACATCCATGATTTTCTGGTCAGAATCGACCCGTTCGATAAGTTGCCGCCAGACTTGGTTGCTTCCATTGCGAATACCGTCAAAGTCAAATACTTAGTGAAAGGGGAAACGATTGATTTTAGTGCACTGTGTGAACAACGCTATCTCTATATCATCAGAACCGGTGCCATTGAACAACGCACCCAAACCGGTGAGCTGCGCGCCAGACTCGGTCAGGATGATCAATTTGGCTTTACTTTTCTCAAACCACTGGTCAATGCAGAAGATGGCTATCAGGCTCAAGCCATTGATGATTCGCTCCTGTATCTGATCCCTCATCAGGAGTTGACGCTGGTCTGTGAAACCTACCCGGATTTCGCTGACTATTTTGCCGCACAGGCCAACATCCGACTCACCTCAGCAGTGAATGACGTGTGTAAAAAAGAAGCCAACGGACTTTTCTTTCGCACTGTCGGAGAAATCGCCAGTGAGAATATTACGATCGTCAACGATCACGATAGTATCCGCGATGTTGCACGCATGATGTGTGGCAACATCGCACATGACAAGCAACGCAGCTCTTGTGCAGTCATCATGCAGGATCAGGAAATTGTCGGTCTGGTGACAGATCGGGATATGACACAATCGGTGGTTGCGACCGGACGTGATATTAATGAGCCGATTGCAACGGTCATGACTCGACATCCGCATTTGATCGAACATGACGCCAAAGTGATCCAAGCTATCTCATTAATGATGCAATATAACATCCGCTGTTTACCCGTCTTGACAGGGAAGCGAGTCACCGGACTGCTCACCACCACTCATCTGGTTCACAATCATCGTACGCAATCACTGTTTCTGCTCGAAAAAATCAAATACGCAAGTTCGGTCAATGCATTGGCTAACCTAAAAGGCGAGCGGGAAACCATATTTCAGGCGCTGGTCGAAGGTGGGGTCAGTGCTGAAATTCAAGGGCAGATCATGTCGATGATGATGGATGCTTTCACGCGCCGCATTATTCAACTCAGCGAAGAAGTCATAGGGCCGCCACCCTGTGAATATGCATGGGTAGTGGCCGGCTCTCATGCCCGAAATGAAGTCCATATGCTCTCCGACCAAGATAGTGCGTTAGTGCTCTCGGATCACGCCAGTGATGAACATAAACTCTATTTTACCCATCTGGCGATGCGAGTCTGCAATGCACTGGCAGCCTGTGGCTATCCAGTATGTGATGGTCGTTACATGGCCGCATCCCCGAAATGGTGTCAACCGGTTTCCCGTTGGAAAGAATACTACCAAAAATGGGTATCCAGCCCGGAATATAACCGGCTGCTGAGCATCAGTGTATTTCTTGAAGTCCGCGCCATTTATGGCAAACGAGAGCTGGTCGATCAGATTCAGCACCATTTGCATGATTGTATTCAACAAAGTTCCGGATTTATCCCGGCACTGGTACGTGATGCCGTTGAAACGCAACCCCCTCTCGGGATTTTCAATCATCTGGTCCTCGAAAAGAGCGGTCAAAACAGCCATACCCTGAATATTAAAAAGTATGCGTTGAATCTGATTATTGATCTGGCACGAATTTTTAGTCTTGCAGCCGGAGGCTCTCTGACCGGTACGGAAGAGCGCTTCCGCTACGCTGCAAAACACGGGGTGCTGTCTCAGGACAGTTGTGAAAACATTATTGGTGCCTACCGTTTTATCACTCAGGTTCGCTTTCGCCATCAACTGAATGCGATTCTGGCCGGAGACACACCCAATAATCATATTATTCCTGATCATTTCAGCAGCTTTGAACGCAAACATTTGAAAGATGCGTTTAAGATCATCAGCGAATTACAGGATGTCGCCAAGCTGAAATTCGTCAAAGGAAGGTAGACATTACAAAGGAAGACCAATAATGCTGACTGACTGGCTGCAACACTGGATACATCCATCCGACGCGGAAACGATGCGGCAACGGATTCAAATCAAACCATACTGGTCGGCTGCGTTGCGGGCATATCTGTCACACCCCTTTCCCCACCCGGATACACCGCTCAGCGCTTTGCAATTTCTCGCGCTTGATTTCGAAACAACAGGCCTGACGCCAGCACATGATCAAGTGCTCTCGATTGGAATGATGGATTTAACCTTAGAAGCTATTGATATTGCCAGCCATGAAGAGCTATTGATCAATCATGGCAAGTTCATTAAACCGGAGACGGCGCAAATCAACGAACTGACACCGCACGCTTTGGCGCAAGGCATCTCTCTGGTCGATGGGATGAACCGGCTGCTGGAGCGGGCACAGGGGAAAATATTACTGGCACATCATTGTCAGATAGAAAAGAGTTTTATTGCAACCTTTCTCCGACATCATTACCAGCTTCAATCGTTTCCCGCTTATTTTGTCGATACCCTCAAGATTGAAAAACGTTTCAGTTACGCGGGGAGAAGCAAACAACACGGCAGTTACCAGTTGAATGATTTACGGCGTTACTACCACCTGCCCGATTACTGTGCTCATTCGGCAGCCAGTGACGCACTCGCCTGTGGTGAACTGTTTCTGGTTCAAGCCAAAAAGCTCGGCTTACAACAAGCCCCTATCCGGCAGTTGCTGACCGGACAGGGGCTTTCATGAGAAGAGTCTTTGGTTACTGTTTTGCCCGGATGAATAATTCACCGACCTGCAAATGGACCACTTCCACTAAAGTGCCTTTGGTTAATGGCTCTTGGGTGATCAGACGCCACGCAATGCCAGAAAAACGATACGATGTCGGATTTTCCGGTGTGGTATCTTGCGGCAGCACAAAACTGTGACCAATCAGATCGCTGTGTACGCTCGTATGTTCAGGCTTTTTCTGGGCTCGTTTAAAAATCGGCCACAAAACTCCACCCGAGAGCAGTGTATAGATGGTCGTCGCCACTAGTGCCCATTGCCATGTGGTAGGAATCCATTCGAGATACATGGACAGTGAAGCCAGTAATAATCCCATTCCCATCAATAACAACACAAACGTACTCGCGCCCAGCACTAACACTTCAACCGCCAACAAGATCAATCCAAGTACCGCCAGTACCTGCACCAAATGCGCTATGATAAAGTCCATTATCGGCTCTTATTCAACTGACTGATAATCGAGGTCGCCTGTGCCACGATAGAACTGGTGTCTGTCGCATTGTCTGGCAGAATCACCATGGACGATTCTTTGGCAATGGCCTGCTTCGCAGCAATCGCTTTGGTCGCAAGTTCAAGCTGAATCGCTTTCTGACCACTTTCGGTATTGGCCGATTCACCGATAGTTTGCAAGGCTTCTGCCTGTGCATTTGCCACCGCAATAATGGCTTTGGCTTCCCCTTCTGCGCGGAGTATTTGCTCTGCTTTATCGGCTTCCGCTGACAAAACAATCGACTGTTTTTCACCTTCAGCACGGTTAATCGCGGCCTGACGATCCCCTTCTGATTCCAAAATCTGAGCTCGCTTGACCCGCTCAGCTTTCATTTGTGCTTCCATCGCTTCCATCACAGACTGAGGCGGAATAATATCTTTGATTTCATAACGCAGCACCTGAATTCCCCAAGGGCCGGCCGCTTCATTGATGGCAGAGACAATATTGGTGTTCAGCGCATCACGCTCTTCAAAAGTTTTATCCAACTCCATTTTACCCAGCTCAGAACGCATTGTTGTCTGGGATAGCTGAGTCACCGCAAAAATATAGTCATCGACACCATAGGTGGCTTTATATGGATCAAGCACCCGAAAATACAGCACACCATCCACATGCAGGGAAATATTATCTTTGGTAATCGCACTTTGTTGGGGGACATCCACAGCTTGCTCTTTTAATGAGCGGTCAGCAGCAATTCGATCAATAAAAGGCACCAGAAAATGTAATCCGGCTTCTTTGGTTGACAGGTATTTGCCAAACCGTTCGATCAGATAAGCCTGATTCTGAGGTACAAAAATAATAGAGGACTTGAGTAAAAAGAATACAAAAAGAAGCAGTGCTACAGGCACTGTAAATACATTATCAAACAGCAGATTCACGATATCCATGGGCAAACTTTGTTCCTCAGTAAGCATATAAGCAAATCAAAGTGTACTGCCCTCTCATCACCAAAGAAAGCATTTCCTCACATTCATATTGCTCATATCAATTTCACGTAAACATACAGGGAAAAACCGTGATTTGCTGCGCAAAGCAAAGATGATGATCACAAATACAACAGGGCACTTTTGATCTTTCTGTTGACGACCAACTATACCTATAGCGAAACCATCATACATATCACGCTTGCCTCCTCTTGTCGTGGTATGCAAATGACAATTCTTATAACAATGGCTTACATGAAAGGACATCCATACTTAGACTGACTTCTTTGATATGGATGAGAGTCAGTGCTACCAGAGGTGGGCGACGCAAGTTGAATGATACGTTGGCAGAAACATTGCGCTCCCATCGGCTGGTAAGGCACACAACGGTCATCTCCGGAGGCAATTATGGGTAAACCGAATCCGATCCTGACAGGTCATTCTTGTGCGCCGGATGCAGCAACCGCTGTTTCAGAACTTCGGACACAAATTTGTCAGCCACAGATGGCATTGGTCATTTTCTTCTGTTCCAGCAACTATGATTTACCGCAACTGACGACGGCAATGAATCAGCACTTCCCTGATGTGTTGGTTGTGGGGTGTACCACTGCCGGTGAAATCGGTCCTGCGGGTTATCTGAACCACAGTCTTACGGGGATCAGTTTTTCTACGACATGCTGTACTGCTGTCGTTGGCCATCTCGATCAACTCCAATCTTTTGATATCTCTTATGGCCGCTCATTTGCACAAGATCTCCTGCGTCAGTTGGAAAGTTCCGCCTCTTATGTCGAGACAAACCAAAACTTTGGCTTCTTACTGATCGATGGGCTCTCGGTGCGAGAAGAGCCGGTTACCCATGCTTTACAAGACGGCCTCGGTAGTATCCGGATGTTTGGCGGCTCTGCCGGTGACGAATTGAAATTTGAACAAACTTGGATCTTTGCCGACGGGCAATTCCATACCGATAGTGCAGCTCTGGTCCTGATCAATACCTCCCTGACCTTCCACCTGTTTAAGACACAGCACTTCGTCTCCGGTCATGAGCGGATGGTCGTCACCGAAGTCGACGCCAAGAATCGAATCGTTAAAGAAATCAATGGACTGCCGGCAGCTGAAGAATATGCCCGTCTCGTCAATGTTGACCCGGAACAACTGACCTCTACCCATTTTGCCGCTTGGCCGGTCGTGGTGATGATTGATGGAACCGATTTTGTTCGCTCGATCCAACATGCGAACCCGGATGGTAGCCTGACCTTCTATTGTGCAATCGATGAAGGTGTCGTGCTAAGAGTGGCTCACGGTGAAAACATGCTCGATAAGTTAACCGTCACGTTGAAAGAGCTAGAGGAACACTTGGAGCATATTCAGGGCATGTTAGTGTGTGATTGTATATTACGTAATCTGGAAGCAACCCGGGACGGAAGCAAAGCCACCGTCAGTGAATTGCTCCGCCAATACAATGCGGTGGGATTCAGTACCTATGGCGAACAATTTGGTGGTGTCCATATCAATCAAACATTGACAGGGATTGCGTTCGGTAACGAGATGACGTCTGATAACCAGGAAGACGCCAATGACTGAACCAGCAAAAGATGAAGCATCTCTGCGTCAGGAGATTCGCCGCCTCAATAAAGTCATTACCTCACTGATGGACCGGGCAGAGCGTGAGGCAAACAAACTATCCGGCAACTACGGTCTATTTCAGGATGCGGTGATGCTGGAAAATCAAGTCCGCCGTCGCACGGCTGAACTCGAATCAGCATTGCGTGAAAATGAGCGTATCAACCGTGACTTGACTCAGGAACGCGAAGGACAGCGTAAATTGATCAAAAAGCTGGAAGATGCCCACAATCAACTGTTGCAATCAGAGAAGCTGGCGTCGATTGGTCAATTGGCCGCAGGCGTTGCCCATGAAGTGAATAATCCGATCGGTTTTGTCAATTCCAACCTTGATATGCTCAAAAGCTATGTCGAACAATTATTGGCGCTGCATGATCAATATACTCAGTACGAAGCAGAGTTATCGCCTGAGTCAATCGCCCGGCTCGATGCCTACAAACGCAACATTGATATCGATTATCTGCGTACGGATATTGTCACATTGGTGAACGAGTCCATCGATGGCGTGGCACGCGTCCGGAGAATTGTGCAGGACTTGCGTGATTTTTCACGTCCCGGCAATTGTGAATGGCAAACCACCGATATTCATAGCTGCATTGACAGTACGCTCAATGTGGTCTGGAATGAAATCAAATTCAAAGCAGAGGTGATCCGCAAATACGGCACACTGCCTCCGATTGAATGTCTGCCCTCTCAGCTCAATCAGGTGTTCCTCAATCTGCTGGTGAATGCAGTTCAGGCCATTCCTGAATGGGGCACCATTATCATCCAAACAACCGTGGATCAGGATCAGGCTGTCATCTCGATTTGTGACAACGGTATTGGCATCGATGAGAAAACTATTTCCCATATTTTTGACCCATTTTTCACCACCAAACCAATCGGTAAAGGCACAGGGCTGGGGCTTTCAGTCACTTATGGCATTATCGAAAAACACGGAGGACGTATTGAGGTCGATTCGACACCGGGAAAAGGCAGCACATTTACTATCCATCTGCCAATCAAACGGGCCTGAGTTGACAGTAATGTTCTCACAGCGACCGGATATCAACTGCGGCTGACTCGATTATGTGCAGGCAGGGCTTATTGAAACCGTATCGTTATGCTCTCATGCAAGATAAATCATGTAAATTGTATCGCTATTGAGATAATTAAAAATAACGTTCCCCATATCAAGCGAATGCCGTTTTAAACCATGGCATCATATCTAAAAATGCTAGTATGACATGTCATCCCATTAAAATTATTCCAGATGATGTGAAGTTGCCACCTCAATTCTCGTCCAAAAGATAAAATAGAATAAGCACATATGATGATGCGTTTTGTATTGATTATTTTTTTGCTGGCTGTTGATTGTCAAAACACTTTGGCAGCAACAGCTCACCACAATAGCATTCCGACATTACTGACAGATGTAGCGTATTTTCATGAGGATACCACAACCCCCTTATCACTTGCGCAGGCCGAGCAACGCTTTCAAACCGGAGACATACAACACCCGCCTCAGGACTTTATGTCGTTCGGCATCCACGAACGTGCCACGTGGATTAAATTAGATGTGCAAAATAACACGCAGGTTGAACAATATCAGCGTCTCAATGCAGCGCAGGCATGGGTCGATTATCTGGCAATTTATTTAGTCAATGACCGGGGGTTAATTCAAGCATGGCATTCCGGTGATTATCAGGTTGCCGATTCACATCTGTTACCCGGTGTTGGGTTTGTGTTTGATATGGCACTCCCACCCGGAAAAAGCCAGATTTTCATCCGTGGTCAGTCGCTCGACCCATTGACACTCCCTATTGCTTTACTCGATGCCTATCAATCCAGATCTCTCGATGCACAAATCCATTTCACGTCCGGTATCTTGTATGGCGTATTGTTAGCTCTGGTCGGGATGAACCTCGTTTTATACTTTTCCATAAAACAGTTGGATGCACTGTTCTACTCGCTCTATATCAGCTGTTTTATCATCGTTAATATTTCTTACAATGGTTATGGCTTCGCTTGGTTGTATCCCAATTCACTGCTGATTGAAAACAATCTCACCCTGATCATGATGATTTTTCATGGCGTCTCAGGATTAGTCTTTGTATCTAACTTTCTGCGTATCCATCAACACACCCCCAAATTAAATCTGACCCTACTGATCTATAGTGGCTTGGGTATCTTGGCGATAGTATTACTGAGCAGCTTTAACATGCATCTTTGGGCAACCAAATTTGCGTTTAAATTTCTCTCGCTGACCACCATGATTATGATCTTACTGGGTGCTTTAAACCTGAACAGAACCAAAGACACACGGTACTTTCTGATTGCAGTCGTATGCAGTATGTTAGGGCTGCTCATTACCACACTTTCAGTATGGGGGGTCATTCCTTATAACTATTACAGTTACAACGGAGCGGTATTCGGTGTGGTTTTTGAGGCCATCATTCTGGCCGTTATCGTGGCTTATCGCCTGAAAGATTTTGAACAACAAAGAATTACAGCAGAATACCTATCGTCATATGATCCACTAACGGACTTGTTCAACAGACGCTCATTCATGGCGGCAGGCCACCAGTGTATTCAGCAGTCGAGCCGTGCAAGAAAACCACTCAGTTTCGTCATGATGGATATCGATCACTTTAAGCAAATTAATGATACATACGGACATCACATCGGTGATCTCGCCCTGATACACATTGCCGGACTGCTCAAACGCCATACGCGAGAGCACGATATTGTTGCGCGCTGGGGGGGTGAGGAAATGGTGATATTGCTCCCCGATACCAATCCGGAACAGGCGCTCGCCTATACCGAAAATTTACGGGCCACGATTGCAGAAACGCCATTCCGTCACGAGGAGCAAGACATTCATATTACGGCCAGTTTTGGCATTGCGACCCGGATGAATGCTGAAGCACTAGAAACACTTTACCGACTCGCGGATAAACGACTGTACCAGGCCAAACAGCAGGGAAGAAACCGCGTCGAACCTCAAGATGAGAATCTCCCCATAACCACGCAGGATCTGTATTGGCGATAGCCGCTCCCGGCTTACATTAACGCATCGAGATCGGCTTCTGCCAGCATCAAACCGGCACGCAGACCGGTCTTCACCCCGGCATTGGGGAAAATCAGCCATTCGTTGGCGCGCTCGACCCGGTACATCACGTCCCCGTCTTGTGCAATCAACGTTCCCTGTGCAAAACTGGTAAAGTTTTTGGCATCATCACTCACATCAATAAAATGAAAATCATCCGATAGTTTTTTCAGTTCGCGCGCAACCTGATACACCTTAATCGGTGCCAACATATCGGCAGAAAATGCTTCACCACAGATAAAACATGCCAATGCCTTATCAGCTGCGGCAAACTGGCTCAGATCATTTTCACCGAAGGGGCGGGCCTTGCCTAACTCAAGCGTACAACTCTGCACTTGCAACGCGGCATGAGTGTAATAACTGAACGTACCACCGGGGATCGGATTAATTACCAACGCTTCCAGCCCCATGCCGATCAACCCATGAAGAAAATCATCAGAAGCCAGTGTCTTTTGCGGTAATACGCCGAAACGGAGATGAAATGATTCGCGAATTGCCGTGTGCAGATCAAAATGAAATCGTTCTGTACCGGTATCGGCAAAAAACGTTTCGACGATGTTTTCCAGCTCAATCGCGCGCTGAGTCTCCGAGCACACTGGGTAATCTCGATGATAACCGTGAAATAATCGGTTCAAATCCACCGTTTGATAACGCACTCCGGCCCGAATCGCATCGGGATTGCCGAGCACCACCAATAAGCGAACCGCTAAGGGCATTTCCCCGTTTAACAAGCGGTTGACGTGGCGTGACAAAATCTCAATCGGTGCGGTTTCATTGCCATGCACACCAGCCGACATCAAGACATGTTTGACTTCAGTTGCTGCAACTTTCGGTTCCAGCAGCAACACACCATCCGCCAACCATTGCCACGTTAAATGATCATTCTCACCGGATGTCACTGCCGGTGGTTCTCCCTGTAACATTGGTCCTTGTAACATCGTATGAAGAAAATCCTTCATCTTTTTCTCCTTTCCTACCGATTAACGCTGGAACGGATAGATGGATCCTAAATGCAGAATCCGGGTCAACTCATCCAGCGCGGTCTGGTTTTCGAGCAACAACTGAGGATCAGCCAGATCATGTTCCGACAGGCGATCGCGATAATGTGTCTCGACCCAGTTCGTAAGCGTCCGGTAAACGTCATCATTCATGAGAACATGCGGATTGGTAGCCTGAATTTCAGCGTCATTCAACACAACACGTAAACGCAAACAAGCCGGACCGCCGCCATTACGCATACTTTCCCGTAAATTGAAGATCTGCACTTCATCAATCGGACCGCCACGTTGTATCAGTTCGGAAAGATAGCGCCACACCCTTTCATGTTCCCGGGCTTCCTGCGGGACGACAATCAGCATTTTACCATCGGGTTTGGTTAAAAGCTGGCTATTAAATAGATAAGTGTTAACTGCGTCAGCAACTGATACCTGTGCGCTCGGGACTTCAATCGGGGTAAATTCTCCCCCGACCACAGCGAGCTTATCGCGGATCTCCGCAAATGCAGCCGAGGTATTGAGAAATGCCTCCTGATGATGAAACAGTACCGGACCGTTACTGACGGCAATCACATCGTTATGGAATACCCCTTGGTCAATCACTTCGGGATTCTGCTGGACAAAAACCGTCTTGCCCGGATCCAACTGATGGAGACGGGCAATGGCTTGACTGGCCTCGCGGGTCTGACGTGCGGGATAGCGCTTCGGTTCGACTCGCCCGCCATAAACTTGACGACCATAGACGAAGACTTCCACACCCGCAGCCCCATAATGCCGACATAAACGATTATGGTTGGCCGCCCCTTCGTCTCCCATCACGGCTTGCTGTGGCAGTGCCGCATGATGGACAAAATGATCGGGGTCGGAAAAGATACTGCGCAGCGCATTGCCGGTGGTCTCTTCTTCAATGGCCCGGTGAAATTTATTATTCAAATTTGCTACCGTGAAATGTACCCGTCGGTCTTGTGTATCTGCCGACGGAGAAACCGTAGCCGCATTGGCAACCCACATCGAAGAAGCGGAGCTTACAGCGGTCAGAATCTCCGGGGCTTGCTGCGCGGCTTGAGTCAGCACCTGAGCATCGGTTCCGGAAAATCCCAACCGACGTAACGTCCGAATACAGGGGCGTTCCTGTGGGGGCAGTATCCCCTGCTTGAATCCGATATCCGTTAATGCTTTCATCTTCTGCAACCCTTGCAGTGCTGCCAGCTTCGGATTGGCAGCCTGACTTTTGTTGCTGGTCGAAGCGACATTCCCGAATGACAGTCCGGCATAGTTGTGCGTCAACCCGACTAAACCGTCAAAATTGACTTCAGCGGCAGACATGGGTGATTGCTTGTCTTGCGTCATTTTCATCCTCCTTCAACAACGGATTACGCTGACGTATCCGCCGGGGCGGAAAAATCCAGCCCCGGAGAAACCGATTCCGGCATGGTGAGCTGTTCGGCTTCGACCGAAGCCATCGGCCATGCACAGAAATCGGCACTGTAAAATGCACTCGGACGATGGTTACCCGAGGCACCGATGCCACCGAACGGTGCAGTTGGCGCAGCCCCTGTCAACGGGCGATTCCAGTTGACAATACCGGCGCGAATGGTCGCGGCAAATTGCTCATAATCGGCGCGCTGGGCCGAAATAATTCCGGCAGATAACCCAAAACGGGTCTGATTGGCGATATCGATGGCCTCTGCGAGTGTCTGATAACGCCTCACACTGAGCAGTGGCCCGAAATATTCTTCATCCGGCAATTCGCGAACTTCTGACACATCGAGTATCCCGGGCGTGACCAACGCGGTATTCGGGTCGGGCCGGGTCATGGCAAGTAACGGTTTCGCCCCCAAATCACACAGATACTGTTGCGTCTCCAGCAAGGCATCCGCGGCTTGGTTCGACACCACCGCCCCCATGAACGGTTCCGGCTCGGCATCCCAGCGATCAACGCGAATCTGGCGCGTAACCGCCACCAGCCGCTCAATCAGACGATCGCCATCGGTGCCCTGTTTGACTAACAGCCGTCGAGCACAAGTGCAACGCTGCCCCGAAGAGATAAACGCAGACTGAATCACCAAATTAATCGCAGCATCCATATGATCGTAAGACTCGATCACCATCGGATTGTTGCCCCCCATTTCAAGGGCCAGAATTTTCTCCGGCTGACCGCCCATCTGACGATGCAGATGATAACCGGTATTGGCGCTGCCGGTGAACAGCAGCCCATCGATTTGCGGATGTGAAGAGAGTGTAATCCCCGTTTCTTTACCTCCTTGGACGAGGTTAATCACCCCTGCGGGTAAACCGGCACTGTGCCAGATCTCCAGTGTCAGTTGCGCAGTCCATGGGGTCAGTTCACTTGGTTTAAACACCACACAGTTGCCGGCAATCAGTGCAGGGACAATATGCCCGTTCGGTAAATGACCGGGGAAGTTATAGGGCCCGAACACGGCCAGAACACCATGCGGACGGTGGCGCAGCACAGCCTTTCCGCCGGCAATCTCGGTGACTTTTTCCCCGGTTCGCTCTTGGTAAGCTTGTATCGACACCTGAATTTTGTTCATCATCCCCTGCACTTCGGTCAGCGCTTCCCAACGTACTTTTCCCGTTTCTTGGGCAATCACCTCGGCCAGTTCCTCTTTGCGCGCACTTAATCGCTGGACGAACTGTTCCAGTAATGCGAGACGCTCTGCCAACGGTGTCTGAGACCAGACAGGAAATGCCTGACGAGCGGCCGCAACGGCCTGCTCAACATCGTCCGGTGCCGCCGCATTGGCTGACCAGATCACCTCATTCGTGGCCGGATTACATTTTTCAAACCCATCACCGTGTCCGACGGTCCAGACACCATTGATATAAAGACTTGGCTGACTCATGAGAAATTCTCCTGTGCAAAAAGTGGGGCCAGACGCACCGTGTCACCCTCGGTAACGTGCAGCGCTTGTGCTTGCGTACTGGTCAGTAAAACGTGAGATTCGGTGATCTCTGGTGTGCCGATAATGGCGCGATATTCGGCGAAGCTTTCATTGCCAATCAAACAGTGAATCGGGCCTGTATCCTCCGTCTCTGAGACCTGAACCACCCGAGTTTGAGATTTACGCACCACACGTAAATCATCAATGTAGGCTTCCAGTGTCGGGCCGGCGTCGAAAATATCGACATATCCTTCGTAGCGCATCCCTTCACTTTCCAGAATTTTCCGTGCCGGAATGGTACTGGGGTGAACTTGCGCAATCACCGCTCTGGCTTCATCACTGAGAAAATCCACATACAGCGGATGTTTGGGCATCAGTTCGGCAATGAATGATTTTTGTCCGACCCCGGTAAGATAATCGGCATGAGCAAAATCAATTGCAAAGAAATGACGACCGAGGCTTTCCCAGAACGGGGAGTGCCCGTGTTGATCGGAAACACCGCGCATTTCGGCAATTAATTTCGTAGCAAAACGGTTCTGAAATGTCGCAATAAACAACAGCCGACTTTTCGACAACAGATGACCGTTTTTACCGTGGCGGTATTCTGGGTCGAGAAATAAAGTACATAGCTCGCTATAACCGGTATGGTCATTGCTGAGAAACAGGGTCGGCATCTGAGTGTAAACATCCAGAGCTTTAGACGCATGCACCAATGTACCGACCCGATAGTTATACCAAGGCTCATTGAGCCCGATAGCAGCTTCGATACCGCTGATGCCCACCACTTTACCGCTGTCGCTGTCTTCAAGCACGAACAGATACCCTTGCTCCGAAAGCGGGGCTTGTTGCTCCCAAGTCCGTCGCATCCGTTCAATCCGATCATTTAACTGACTCTCGTCGTTTTGCAACGAGGTAAAACCGACGCCAGTTTGCGTCGCCAGTTCTGTTATTGCCTTGCGGTCGCTCCTTGCAACCGGACGGATCACCATCATTTTCATTATCCCTGAATGGTTTAGGTTCACTAATCGTTCAGAACCACAGATAGATTAGTTCACTATAGACAAGTTTAAGTTTTGTCACTGACAGGAAAACACCAGATCTGTCTTCCGGTCTCAATCTTATCGTGAGGATTAATTGCCAACACCTGTAACGTTTCAGGCATCAGCAGCAGTGTCGAACCTTCCAGCCATCCTTCTCCCATCACCGCACGGAAGTCCGTCTCATGGCTGACGCCAATCAAATATTTCTGATGCCGGGGAAGATTCTCGACAACTTTCACGCGGCACAATTTGTGATGTTGCCAGATATCGAGCGTATTACGGTTTGCGGTCAGAATCGGACCTGCATCAAAAATTTCAACGTATTTATCCGGCTCAAAACCCTGATCACTCAATAACCCACACTGTAATTCGGCATCCGGATGAACCTGCCCCATCACCGCTTGTGCCTCTTCATGAATCAACGGTACATACAGCGGATGATGCGGCATTAGTTCGGCAATAAAGGTTTTATCCCGGGTGCCGTTGTAATATTCCACTTGGTTGTAATCAATCCGGAAAAACTTTCTGCCGACATGTTCCCAAAACGGAGCGCGGCCATTTTTATCGGCCACCCCCGGGATCACTGCCAGCCAGTCGGTGGTAAAACGTTCCGGATGGATCGACATAAACAGCAACCGACCTAAGGTAATCAAAGCAGGATAGAGGCTATTTTTCAGCGCCGGAATCACATAAAAAGAACAAAGCTGAGAGTGATCACTCAGATCATGGGTCATGGTCAGCGCATGAATACGGCTATGGACCTTCAGCTCCCGGGAAGAATGAATCAAGATATCATTACGCAGCGCATAGAAGGGCTCCTGATATCCGGCCAGTGCGTTGATCGCACCGGTGCCGAGAATTTGTCCGGTCAGGGTTTCTTCCAGCACGAAGAAATAACTCTCTTCCCCCGGAGACAATACCGCTTGCCGAAACGAATCCATCGATCGTTCCACTTTCTTGATCAGGTGAGAACGCTGTGCAGGTAAGGTATAAACCATCGGCCCGCTTTCATGGGCCAGACGTTCGATTTGTTGAATATCACTCAATTGAGCGGGACGGAAAATAATCATCAACACGGAATCCTTGTGCAACATTATTTCAGTACAGACTTGTCTGAGGCTCTTAGATTACGAGACCTGACAGGAAAAAGATTATGAAAATCTGACCTGATTTTACAGTTTTATACCATAATGGTGGATGCGCCTGTCACCGTCATCCTTTTTCACAATAATTGACCGCAACGACACATTCATGATCTCAATATGCATTAAACTGCCTAATTGATCCTTGGTAACAAAGGTTCACTTGTGTTTATTCAACGTACAGCGAGGCTTTTATGAAAAAAACGTCTAATATATTGTTTATAATGGGTATTTTATTCTGTGGATCCAGTTTTGCAGATACTTCTACCCATACGGGTGAAGGCACCTTCTATGGCTACGGCGGTGGCGGTAATTGTAGCTTCCCGAAACCAGATGACAGCATCTATACCGCGGCAATGAATGCCGTTGACTATAACGGTTCTGCTGCCTGTGGTGCCGTCATTGAAGTGACCAATATGAATACCAACCAGACCGTGACGGTACGCATTGACGACCAATGTCCTGAGTGTAAAAAGGGAGATGTCGATCTGGACCAAGATGCTTTTGCTGAAATTTCACCGCTTGAGGCAGGTCGCATTCCGATTGTCTGGCATTACATTGCAAACGAACAAGCCGGCAATATGAAACTGTATTTTAAGGAAGGTTCCAGTCAGTGGTGGACAGCCATTCAGGTTCGCGATCATAAGTATCCGATTGCCGCTATGTCATACCGGGTCTCCGGTTCAGGCAATGACTACACCCAGCTTGAGCGTCAACCCTACAATTACTTCGTCAAAAATGATGGATTTGGTGTTGGCCCTTATGACTTCCTGATCACTGACTTTTGGGGACAAACCATCGAAGTAAAATCGGTTTCGCTCATTCTGAATACTGAGATAGATACAGCGATGCAATTACCCACATATACAAGTGTTCACAGCTCATCGGCCCACTGATTCAGTTCCATCACGATCAGTGACATCACAGCATCATGAACACAAAAAAATGCACCCGAAGGTGCATTTTTTCATCATCACCCATGCAGAGATGAATGACGACAAATCATACCGGGTTATGCGCTCTCAGGCATGGTTGCCATATCAATCACAAAACGATAACGGACGTCGGAACGCTCCATCCGCTCGTACGCTTCATTGATTTCATCCATGCGAATCATTTCACACTCAGGCAAAATATTATGTTCACCACAGAAATCGAGCATTTCTTGTGTTTCCGGGATTCCCCCGATCAGAGAACCTGCAATTCGACGACGACCGAAAATCATCGGAACGGTTGATAGTTCTTCCAACAGACCGACCTGACCGACGATCACCAGCGTGCCATTGACATCCATCAACGGGATATAGCCGGTAACATCATGCTTGACCGGAATTGTATCGATGATCAGATCAAAGCTAGACTGCGCCTGCGCCATGGCCGCTTCATCTGAAGAAATTAAATAATGCTGCGCACCTAATGCTTTCGCATCTTCAATCTTCGCATCGGTACGGCCGACAACTGTCACTACAGCACCCATTGCGATTGCAAGTTTCACGGCCATATGACCAAGACCACCCAGCCCCAGCACAGCAACCCTGGTTCCGGGTTTTACATCCCAGGCTTTGAGTGGCGAGTAAGTGGTGATACCGGCACACAACAGTGGCGCCACACGGGAAAGATCCAACGATTGCGGAATGGATAATACGAATTCTTCACGGACGACAACGTGACGTGAATAACCGCCTTGTGTCGGTTCGTGCGTGTGACGGTCCTGGCCACAATAGGTTGCGGTTATCCCTTCACGGCAGAACTGCTCTTCTCCGGCTTCACACTGATCACAGTGCTGACAGGAATCGACCATACAGCCGACACCGACAGTGTCGCCAACCTTATAACGCGATACATCCGACCCGACGGCAGTCACTCGTCCGATGATTTCGTGTCCCGGGACAAGTGGGTAAGTTGAGCCGCCCCAATCATTACGAACCGAATGCAGATCCGAATGGCAAACACCGCAGTAGAGAATCTCGATTGCAACGTCATTCTCTCTCAGCTCCCGGCGTTCAAATGCATACGGTTCCAAAGCTGCACCCTGATTGTATGCTGCGTAGCCAACTGTTTTCATGTTCATCTCCCGTTTCGTGATGAATACTTGCTAATGACACATACTGATAAAGGTCGATCAGCGCAATAAAAATATAATTTATAAGGACGTAAAAGCATAATACATTACCATTGAATTTCAATCATAACATATATTACCCCTATTAAAATGAGGTAATCAGTAAATATGGATTACCTCATGTCATCTTATATATTCATTAACACAACATATGCAATAGAATATATTCATCTGCAAACAAGATATATTATTATCTTGAATATATTATATGTCCCTCCCTTTTTTTACATATTATATTGATATATATATCATCCAGTCACTACTCTACACAGATTCCCGACCTGAGTTTCTGATCAGCGATTAATAGGCTAATCAAATAAATACCGATATCAGCTCGACTATTCCCGACTTGATCTTGCGCAACTGCATCAAGGACAAACTCAACTGATTCAACAAAAAAATCCTGATCTTCTAATAGCATATGCTTCATTTACTCCATAAGTTATACCGCCTTCGTGACAAGCGGATCTGACAAAAATAAGCACTACAGAAGCAAACGGGTCACCAACATCCAATCAATCACGTCTTTTGCGACGGACTACACGACCATTTGGCTGTTCTCTCGTACAGGTAGTGATATTATTTTTCCACTTGTCCGGAGGGGAGATATAACCGGTTTGAATCTGATGTCAGAATCTTAAATCTCTCCTTAAAACAGATAAAGCTTACACGGGCAATCTCATACTAAAACCATACTAAAATAGGGCTTCAGGATGTCAAATGACAATATTAAGACGTTTTCTTACCTTAAAGGAACGGCATTTACTAACAATTTAAAACACCAGACTCAGAGCAAAGATTATATAGAATTATCCAATTTACTGAATATTCCAAAATCAACTTTTAGTACTTGGAATGCGCATAATCGAACATCTCATGAACTGATTGTCCGGCTACATCTCGCCTTAGGGATTCCCGTCAAACAGCTCGCTTTACCGAGAGATTATCCACTCAAAGATTTACATCCTTCGCTGTGGGAAAGTCATGAATTCATGCCGCAAATACAGGATCAGGCTAAGTTTTACCAATCTCAGTCAGAAACTCGCCAGATTTATCAGCACGCCACCGTTATTCTGCAGCGATTCAGTCTCAAACATGGGGCGTTAGTCGGTACCGGAGAATCACCCTATGCCGCACAAAGAATGCATGAACTTCAATTGAAAGCCGCCTCAACGATCGAGGTCGAGACCACCGATACTATCTATCTGATTGATCAAAAGATTCAGGATATTGTTTCCGGCCGTTATCTGATGGATATCGACGGCAGAATAGTGCTTCATACCGTGCAACGATTACCGGAACAGCAGATACGCATTGTGTTTCCGGACGGAGCTGTGATCATCGATACCAATAAAGTCCGTATTCTCGGGCGGGCCGTCCTCACGATACAACGATCTTGAACAGACATTAATTGATCAAGATGACTGACTCCGTCATGATATTGAACTGCCGCAGGTATTAAACTCTAACGATAATATATAGGTGAAGATGATGTCCCAACCCATTAAAACGGCCGTGATAGGCTACGGTTATTCAGCCAAAACGTTTCATATCCCGTTTCTTGAATCTTTACCCCAGTATCGGTTTTGCGCCATTAGCAGTCGTCAGCAAGATGTAATTACAGCGCAATATCCGACCGTCACCTGCTATGAAAGTGCTGACCGTTTGATTGAGCGGTCAGATGCCGAACTGGTGATCATTACCGCTCCCAATGATGTTCACTTCTCTTTGGCAAAAATGGCGCTGGAACACGGTAAACATGTAGTCGTCGAAAAACCATTCGTCACTCAAGTTCCTGACGGAGAAACCTTGATCCGCATCGCTCAAGAAAAGCAACTCACGCTAAGTGTTTATCACAATCGCCGCTGGGATAACGATTTTCTCACCGTGAAAAAACTACTCGCGGACGGCAAACTGGGCGACATCAAATGGTTTGAATCCCATTTTGATCGTTATCGTCCTGAGGTCAGAGCCCGCTGGCGTGAATCAGCAGACGTTGAGGGCTCCGGTATTCTCTATGATCTCGCCCCTCATCTCATTGATCAGGTTCTCGAACTGTTCGGGAAGCCGGACGCGATTACCGCGCAATGCCGTTCAATGCGTCAGGCCGGTGGTGCAACGGACTTCTTCAACCTGTTACTGCACTATCCAACTTTTCTGGTGCAACTCCATGCCAACCCATATAGCCCCGGTGACAATCTGCGCTATAAGATTCTGGGAACCCAAGCAAAATACATCAAGATGGGGCTTGATCCGCAAGAATCATTGCTCAAAACGAGCGGTCTTATTGAGAAGCAGCAGCAGATTCAGGAATTTGAGGGAAACCGAGGGCAACTCTCTACAGAAGAGCATGTTGAATTGATTCAGAACGAACAAGGTGGCTATGAACATTACTTTATACAGTTAGCCGACTCGATTCGTCAGGGAACACCTCCTCCGGTCACAGCGAAACAGGCCTTAAATACGATTCGTCTGATAGAGCTCGCGATCAAGAGCAGCGAAATCGGGCAAACCATTGAGGTAAATTGGTAGGTGCGGCAACGCATTTATTTGTAGCATAAGCCAAAAATAAAGTTTATGCTTGGCGAACCATCATACTTGGCGAACCATAGATATGATCTGCAACCACCCGATAATACAGGCGTGAGTCTCTCATCGGGTCCGGTTGTTGCTTCGGCACCTTTTTATCAACTACACTTTTATCAAGAAGCGTTGTTCGTACCAAACTCATTTCTGAACAAACGCCAAAGGAGGCAACCGTGACTTACCTACTGACATTTGTTGTATTTATGATCTTAATACTCGGTATGGCGATCGGTGTACTATTTCATCGTCGCTCGATTCAAGGGAGTTGTGGCGGTTTGTCTTCTATTGGGGTGGAGCGTGCCTGTAACTGTAAGGACGTTTGTGAAAATCAGGAAAAGACACTTTATCAAATCCAGGAACCAGATGATAAACGTTAATCCTTTACCCTGTTCGGACTGACCATGTGTGGGGAATTATCGGAAAATTGATAGATGGATGGTGGGTAGATCCCTTTGTGGGGTATAAGTTTCGTAGCCAAGGGCAGCGTCGTCTTTCGCAACGAAACTCATATATGACCTGAAAATATTATCTCACTTTACTGTGATATTCTGACCGCAGTGAATCAATGGTTCTTAACTTATCTTTCGCACCTTGTAAGTTGCCTTGATCAAGTTCAGATTCCACCTGCTTAACGGCAATCGAGAGTTTTTGAAAACCTTGCTGCATTATTTTGCCTCTGTCGCCTTGATATTCCCCTTGTTGGAGTTGAGCCACTATTTCATCAAGTCGCCCCATTGCACCTTTCATCTCTTCAACACTTGAGGACTGAGCTGCATCTACAAAGGCTTTTTTAATCTGGCGCATTGATGAATGAACGTCAGCGTTACTCGCCGCCCAAACAGGAGAAAAACACATCACTAGTAGTAATACGGTTATCTTTTTTAACATAACATTGCTTCCTTACATATATTCATTTTTTGACTAAATCTTACTTCTGACAGATGGGTGTCGCATCATTATCTTAAGATAAACGCTTATTTTGGCAAAGAATATGAGTGGCCGATAACAAAGCCCCGAAAGCCGTTGTCATGCCACAATGTCTGATGTCTTATCCCTGACTGCCTGACCTCTCACTGTCTTACATCGGATGTTTATTCCATCCTGTTAAACTCAGCAATCGCCTCACGCCCGCGCAATGCCAGAAACTGCAAAAACTGGCGGACACTGTGTGTAATGACCTGCTCTGTGGGGATCTCAAGTTTTGCAATCAGTTCCCGGGCGAGGCTCAACTCACCGACCGCGTGACAAAAATGAGCATCACTTCCGGTGGTAATCGGTGCGCCGTACAACTTAGCAAGACGCCCTATCTCGTAACATCGTTCAACGCTACCGACGCGGCTATGACCCAGCAAGGTACTGTTATTAATCTCAATCGCAACATGGTGCTCTGCTGCACACTGAATCACGGCATCAAAGTCAAAATCATATCTGGGGTTGCCCAAATGCCCCAAAGCGTCCACTTCGCCACGTTCGATCACACTCAGCAACGCTTGGGTATGTGTTTTTTTGTCAGCAGGCGCAAACACCGGCTCATGAAAACTGCCGATCACCCAGTCAAGCTGTGCCAGCACATGCGGCTGTAGATCGATTTCGCCTTGAGTATTTAAAATATTGGCTTCCACACCGCGCATAATTGCGATTTCATTTAAAAACCTTGGAATCACTCTCTGATTGGCAAAAAACCAAGGATGAGGAGCTCCCGGCATCCGTTCAGCATGATCGGTCGTGCATAAAATTTTTAATCCATTCGCTTTCGCAACACTGACATTTTCAAGCAATGTACTATAAGCATGACCACTTGCATAAGTATGCGTATGTGTATCAACAACAATATCCATAAAGCCTCCCATTTCTCTCCCACACAAAACTATAACAATGCACTTTGTGACTGGCTATCACCAATTTCAACGGTTTTTTTGCAACCTGACCACATTCGACAATACTTATACCCTAGGGGCTCGATTTACGGACAAATTTATGAAATTACGTCGCTATTCTCTTAGTCTTCATATTGGCAGTTTATTCCTGATTTTAACTTCAATCGTTGGTGGCGTTTTAATCCTGATCAGTTACAACCATGCCCAAGCATTACTCAGCGAAACAGCAAAACAGCTCAGCTATGAAAACAGCCGTAAAATCGAAACCGAATATAAACAGAGTATTGGCCCGATCCTCACCACACTGGATTTCCTTGCATTCAGCACGTTTGTCGAAAAGGAGCACTCACCCATTGACGATAAGCGCTGGCTGGCATCGATGGCACTGGTGTTTCAAAAAAATCCCAATTTGGTTGCTATCTACTTTGCCGACGACAATGGTGATTTCACCATCATGCGACCACTCTTGAATGAACAGGATATAAGACGTTTCGATGCCCCTAAAAATGCTGCATTGTATGCACAACAAACACAAGCCGATGGGCAGAATGATATCTTCTTTCTTGATGAACAATTCCAGCAGATTAGTCATCGCCAGACCTTTGATAACCAGTTTGACCCCCGTGAACGTCCTTGGTTTCTGTCCGCTCAGCGCGACGGAAAAATTCGACTGACGGAGCCCTATTTCTTCTATTTTCTGAAAACCCACGGAGTAACGCTATCACGAAGATCACCCGACGGCCACAAAGTTGTCGGTGCCGATTTCACACTGGATTCTTTGTCCAAACAAATCGACGCCATCGGCTTCACTGAAAATACAAAGCTCATTCTGTTTGATCAAAAATATAATGTCTTAGCCCAACATGATGCCGGAGTGTCGGTGACCAATACCTCGGCAGAAAATCGTAACAAGCTGGAAAAGTCATTATTTACGCCGATTCTCCATCGGATCAGTAGTCAGGTCATTTATGAGACTGCCAATGATGGCGACAAAGATTGGTCTTTAACGTTAACCCCCGTGACATTAAATCCTTACGTCACTTTAATGTTAGCAGAAGCAACCCCCCACGATGCCTTATTGTCCAACTTATTATCGATGCGGGATCAGCAGCTCAAGGTGGTCATTATTCTACTTATCATCTGTTTTTTGACCGTTGCGATCATTGCATCAAGACTGGCAAGACCGTTAAAAAATCTCGTTCAGCTTTCCGACAACATTATCCGATTTGAATTTAAGAAAACTCGTTATCCCAAATCGATCATTAAAGAAGTCGCTAACTTATCCCAGTCGTTGCAGCTAATGGAACACACCCTGCATGATTTACTCAAGTTACTCCGCAATACGGCCAGTAATCATGATTTCAATACGCTGGCAAAGACACTGACCCAACAAAGCTATCAAATCACCCGGGCAGAAACGATTATTCTGTACATATTCTCCAATGAAACAGAGTCATTCACGACACTGACGAATCATGCCATCATTCCATTCAGAATAGACATCAATGATTTACTGAATGAAACACCTTGGCTCAAATCACAACTACAAAAAGGCGAAGTGGTTCACTTCAGTAAACAAGATAACGTCATCAAAAAATACCGCGATCAGCTATTTAATACTGATATTTATCTGTTCCCCCTTTTGAATCGCCGTCAGCAGTTGATCGGTATTCTCAATCTCGGCTATGAACGCCCGCTGACTCAGGAACAATCAGACAAACACGCCTTCCTGCGTGAGCTGATGAGTTTTGCTCAAATCGCCAAAGATAATATCGACACACTACAACAACAGAAAGAGGTATTTTACGCATTTATCGAGCTTATCGCTTCGGCAGTGGATACCAAGTCGCCCCAGACTCGCGGACATTCCCAACGCGTTCCGGCATTGGTGCAGTGGCTGGCGGAAGCAACCGTCACCGATACACATTATTATCCTTATTTCAAAATGGATTCTTCGCAATGGGAAGAGTTAAATGTTGCCTCTTGGCTGCATGACTGCGGAAAAATCACCACACCGGAATATATCTTCAATAAAGCCACCAAGCTGGAAACTATTTATAACCGGATTCATGAAGTCCGGATGCGTTTTGAACTGCTCAAACTTCAGGCTGAAGCGGATTACTGGAAGGGGCTGGCGGAAGGGAAAGATCAGACAACCCTGCTGGCCGAGCTTGAAGCGATCCACCAGACCCTGGATGAAGAGTTTGTCTTCGTTGCCCAATGTAATGTCAGCGATGAACCGATGACCAATGAAAAAATCGAGAAGTTACATCGAATTGCCCAACGCAACTGGAAGCGTACATTGGATGATCAGTTAGGCGTCTCCTCGATTGAGCAACAACGCACCGGCAAACCGAGGTCTCTGCCGGTCATGGAAAAATTACTCGATGATAAGCCAAGCCACTATGTGACATGGGAGTCCGGCAACTATAACTATCCGCAAGAGACGCCGCAAGAAACATGGCTGGATCGCTTCTCACTCAAACCGGGAGAACTGCTATACAATCGGGGAGAACTCCATAATTTATCCGTTCGCCATGGCACGTTAACTGAAGAAGAACAATTTATCCTCAATTCACACACCGTACAGACTTTAATGCTACTGGAACGATTGCCCTATCCGGAACATCTGAAAAATATTCCGAAAATCGCAGCATGTCACCATGAACGTATAGACGGTCATGGATTCCCCAGAGGATTAAAAGGCGAAGAATTCTCGCTTCAAGCCAGAATGATCGCGGTGGCTGACGTCTTTGAATCACTCACGTTCCGGGAGCGACCGGATCAAAAAGTAAATATGCTGCCAGAAGTCATTGAACGGATGACTGATATGGCCGTCAACGGCCACCTGGATCCCCGTCTCTATTTACTATTTCTGGAAAATAAACTGTATCAGCGTTATGCCGATACATTTATGGAAGAAAAACCGATAACGCAGGTTGACCCGGCTACCCACATCAAACGCGTCAAACAATATCTCAAGACAATGACCCATCAGATATGATCACCAAATCAGAAAGCGAAATCAGCCGGACACTCTTACATCAAATAAGTTGATCAAATCGACACTTTTAGTTGATGTAAATCAAATTGTCAGAGAGAATAGAGGCCGGTTTTTTGCTCTTTTATGATGGGTGTCATGGATATTGATAACACCTATTATAGCTATAGAAAGAGCCAATTTTCTATTTTGGTATTGTGCTGTTACCGTTGGCACACGCTAAATACCTCGTTTTTAAGGGAAAGATGATGGTAATACCTGAAAACAGCAGCATCGTGATTTTTGGTGCTTCCGGCGATCTCACTTACCGCAAACTTATTCCTGCCTTGTATCATCTATATGCAAACAATCAACTGCCCAAATCATTTGCAATTTTAGGTGTAAGTCGGACGGAATATAGTGATGATTCCTACCGGGAAAGATTGAAGACAACCCTGCAAGAGTTGGAAAAGACAGAACCTGAAACGCTCGAAGATTTTTCTCAGCACCTTCACTACCAAGCGATTGATACTGCCAACGTCGAAGACTACAAGAAGTTGTCTGAACGGCTGGACATGTTGGCTGAACAATATCATTTTGAACAACGCAACACTTTATTCTATCTGGCGACACCACCTAGCCTGTATGGCGTGATCCCCGGCTGTCTGGCCGCGCATGGGTTAAACGATGAGAACCAAGGCTGGAAACGTCTGATTATTGAGAAACCATTTGGTTATGACCTCAAGTCAGCACAAGAACTGGATATCGAAATCCACCGCCATTTCAAAGAGCATCAAATTTACCGTATCGACCATTATTTGGGTAAAGAAACTGTGCAAAACCTACTGGTTTTCCGCTTTGCAAACGGTATGTTTGAGCCACTCTGGAATCGCAACTTCATCGACTATGTCGAAATCACCGGTGCTGAGTTTCTGGGTGTAGAAGAGCGTGGTGGCTACTACGACAACTCCGGAGCAGTGCGAGATATGTTCCAGAACCATTTGCTGCAAGTGCTGGCAATGGTCACCATGGAGCCACCGGCCGCGATTAATGCCGACTCAATCCGCAATGAAGTCAACAAAGCCCTGCAAAGCCTACAACCGCTCAGCGATAAAGATCTCCAGCAAAACTTAGTCCTCGGACAATACACAGAGTCTGAAGTCCGGGGTAAATTCTTGCCGGGCTATCGGGATGAGCATGGGGTCGCTGAAGACTCTCGCACCGAAACCTATGTCGCGCTAAAAATGTTTATCAACAACTGGCGTTGGAATGGCGTGCCCTTTTATGTCCGTAGTGGTAAAAGACTACCGACCCGCGTGACCGAAGTTGTGATTCACTTTAAACGTACCCCGCACCCGGTATTTGCTCAGAACGCACCTGAAAATAAACTCGTGATTAGAATTCAGCCCGACGAAGGTATTTTGATGTGCTTCGGTCTGAAAGAGCCGGGCGCCGGTTTCCGCGCCAAAGAAGCATCGATGGACTTCCACTATACCTCTCTGGAAGAAACTAAAATGCTCACGGCCTACGAGCGGTTATTGCTCGATGCCTTAAATGGCGACGCTACACTATTTGCCCGCACAGATGCGGTTGAGGCTTGTTGGAAATTTGTTCAGCCTATTCTGGACTACAAACAAGACCCGACCTCTTTATATGGATACGCCTGTGGGACATGGGGCCCTAAAGAATCGGACGAACTGCTGCAAAGAGATGGCAGAGAGTGGCGATTCCCCTGTAAAAATTTAACCAATACGGATTATTGCGAATTATGATTAACCATAAAATTTTTCAAACTGCCAATGATGTCGTGCATTCACTTGCCGACGACTTAAAAACTTATAGTGAACAGGGACGCCCTGTTCATATCTCTCTGTCCGGTGGTAGCACGCCCAAAATGTTGTTCAAGCTGCTGGCTTCTGCCCCCTATGCGACATCAATCCAGTGGCATAACCTCCATTTTTGGTGGGGTGATGAGCGCTGTGTTGCGCCGGATGATGCAGAAAGCAACTACGGTGAAGCAAACGCACTGTTATTTAGTCAGATTCAAATCCCGGCAGAGAATATCCACCGGATTTTAGGCGAGAAAGACCCGGCAGCAGAAGTTGAACGCTTCGCCCAAGAAATGCTGGACCAAGTCCCGGCTCAAAACGGCATCCCTGTCTTTGACTGGATTCTGTTAGGCGTCGGTGGCGACGGTCATACAGCGTCACTGTTCCCAGGCGCAACCAATTATCAAGAACCGGCATTAGCTATTGTTGCGTCTCACCCTGAATCAGGCCAATTACGTGTTTCCAAAAGTGCCAGAGTTCTTCAGGCTGCCAAGCGAATCAGTTACTTGGTTCTGGGCGCAGGGAAAGCAGACATTGTCCATGAAATTCACACCACTGCTGCAGATGCATTACCTTATCCTGCGGCTAAAGTTCAGTCGTCTCAGGGAGAGACTGAGTGGTATTTAGATAAAGATGCAGCAGCAAAGATTGCGTGAGGAGATAAATTCAATGAAAGGCGATATAGGTGTTATTGGTCTTGCGGTGATGGGACAAAACCTGATTCTTAACATGAACGACCATGGTTTTACAGTCGTTGCACACAACCGCACCACATCCAAAGTTGATGAATTCTTAGCCGGCCCCGCCAAAGACACCAATATTATCGGGGCTTATTCTTTGGAAGAATTGGTTGAAAAATTAGAGAAACCACGCAAAGTCATGCTGATGGTTCGCGCCGGTTCAGTCGTTGATGCGTTTATCGATCAGTTGGCTCCGCTACTCGACGAGGGTGATATTATTATCGATGGTGGGAATACCAACTATCCGGATACCAACCGTCGCGTTGCTGCTCTGAAAGAAAAAGGCATTCACTTCATCGGTACCGGAGTATCCGGTGGTGAAGAAGGTGCGCGCTTCGGGCCATCGATTATGCCGGGTGGTTCGCCACAAGCATGGCCGGCGGTCAAACCCATCTTTCAGGCGATTTCAGCCAAAACCGATGCCGGTGAGCCTTGCTGTGACTGGGTCGGTAACGACGGTGCCGGCCATTTCGTCAAAATGGTACACAACGGTATCGAATATGGTGACATGCAGCTGATTACTGAAGCGTATCAATTCATGAAAGATGGCCTTGGCCTGAGCCATGAAGAGATGCAACAAACCTTCAGCGACTGGAATAAAACCGAGCTGAACAGTTACCTCATCGAAATCACCGCTGATATTCTTGGTTATAAAGATGAAGACGGCAGCCCGCTGGTTGAGAAGATTCTTGATACGGCAGGCCAGAAAGGCACCGGTAAATGGACTGGTATCAATGCCTTGGATCTTGGCATCCCACTGACTTTGATCAGTGAATCTGTATTTGCACGTTGCCTGTCAGCACTCAAAGAGCAACGCGTTGCGGCTGAAGCACAATTTGGCAAGGCTATCGAGAAAGTGAGCGGTGATAAGCAAGAATGGCTGGATGCGCTGCGTCAGGCACTGCTGGCTTCAAAAATCATCTCTTACGCACAAGGCTTTATGCTGATGCGTGAAGCATCCGATGAGAATGGCTGGGAACTGAACTACGGTAACGTAGCACTGATGTGGCGTGGTGGCTGTATCATTCGTTCAGCCTTCCTCGGCAATATCCGCGATGCGTATGATGCCAACCCTGAGCTTGCATTCTTAGGGTCAGACCCTTACTTTAAAGGCATTCTGGATAACTGTCTTGCGGCATGGCGTAAGGTTGCTGCCAAATCTCTGGAAGCCGGTATCCCAATGCCTTGTACCACATCGGCTCTGACATTCCTTGACGGCTATACCACAGCACGTCTCCCTGCAAACCTGCTTCAGGCTCAGCGCGACTACTTTGGTGCGCATACCTATGAGCGGGTTGACCGTCCGCGTGGTGAGTTCTTCCACACCAACTGGACAGGTACAGGCGGTGATACAGCTTCAACCACCTACGATGTCTGAGGCTCACAAATTAACAAACAAATCGTTCGATTATTAATAGATTTGTGATTATAATTTGACCTTTCTTTCGATGCTGCTTAATATTAAGCAGCATCTTTTTTACCCATCGTAACCATAGATCATAACCATAGAGAGTGGAAAAATGTTTAGCAAACATTATGTCTTTGTACCTGCGGAACTCGAAATCGAAACGTTTCGCTCACCAGAAAAAGCAGAAACCACAGCAACAGAGAGAGAAGAACTGGTGCGTCAGGCTCAGGAACTTGGTATGCAAGAATCCGCCATGACTGACTATAAAAAATGCGCCTGAGTACATATTCTTCCACATATGTATCAGACACATTTTCACTGACCTAACACGTTACGGATGCTCGTGTTAGGCGTTATTCAATTCAGTTTATCCATTCAATGAATTAGTTCGAGAGTTCGAGCGATTTTCCCTTGCGTATCACCACACAAGATGTCTGCTTCTGTTTGCCATAGCCAATGATTTGCGTGAGAACCGCTTTTCCGACCGGAATATAAGCAGCCGCAACCACATCAGACTGATCGTCAACATGTGGGTCATGAATAAAGAAGAAGTGTTCGCTCATGCCACTGAGTAAAATCCAGTGCGGTTCTTTGTTACCCGTAAATCGATAAGTGCTGATCAGCAATAACACACTCGCACCCTGTTCCAGCCAGTGCTCAAACTGAGCCTGTGTGGGCGGCATATCCGTCACCGTGACATTCTCATACGTTGCCAGCTGCTGACAAAAATCCTGATGGACTAATTCAATCACTGACTTTTTATTCGGATCCCGCACCCCATCAATAAATGGTACCGTTGAAGAACGGCTCCACAACTCAACATCAAATCCGCGCCGGGCCGCGGCCAGCGCCAGACCGTGTCCGCTACAGCCGCCATGTCCGGATGTCATGTAGATCGTGGTTGCTTCCCGCCATAGTTGCAGCTCATGGGTACGGGTCAGCTCTGTTTGCGGTTCAAAGCGTACAAAACTCATCAACAGGCAAGCTGCACCACAGGTAAATGGAGTGGTCTGGACATAAAGTGGCACGGGCACTTCCAAACGAGGCTCATGCGGATCAAGCCGTTTTTGCATCCGAATCCCGTCACACTGGTCATCGTAATAGTGCATCAATATTTTAAGCCGTTTATAGCCTAATTTTTCATATAATTTTAACGCTGCCCTATTGTCATCCCGGACTTCTAGCCGTAATGTACAAGCACCTTGATCAAGAGCGGCACGCTCACATTGCTCCATCAGTTGTTGGGCAATGCCTCGTCCTCTGAAGTCAGGGTTTACGGCAATCGAATACAACCTTGATAGCTGTGTACCTTGGTGAAACAGAAGTAAAGCATAGCCAGCCAATTGTGTGTCGGATTCGGCCACAAACATGGCCGCATGCGCCGATTTCAGAAACCGCCGCATTTGACGTGGTGAAATTTTGTCTCCGGTGAAAAGCTGTTGCTCTAGTGCATTTAGCGCAGAAAGATCAGTGTGGTTCGCATGACGAATGTCCATACGATGCCTCAAAAGGTTAGAAGATTGCGATGCAATATTATGTCGATACGTCAATCTCCACAAGAGACTTATCTCCACAAAGACTGTGTATCATGCAACCGGAATTATAAGACATGGCAAATCTTTTCATTGTGACCGATCATACCGATGACTGGCACCAATATTTCCCTTCCGATCAGGTCATCAGCGTTCAAAGTTACCTGAATACCAACTGGAAACCGACGCATAAATCAATTCAAGTCGTCAATTTATGCCGTAGTTACGACTATATGAGTAGTGGTTATTACTGCTCACTGATGGCAGAAGCAAGAGGACACCGGGTGATTCCCCGGGTCATGGCGATCAATGATATCCATCAGCCGTTTCTGCACTCTTCAAACCTGCTCAAGCTGAACAAGCTCTATCCGTCAGAGCATGAACTAGCGTGCAAAATTTACTTTGGCCGCACCCCGCAAAAAGGGCTGGAAAAGCTGGCACGTCATTTGTTCGAACAATTCATGATTCCGGTGATTCATCTTGAACTGTCAAGACATAACCAACAGTGGCATATCAAATCGATTCAGCCATTCCCGTTTCAGGATCTGACTGACCCGGAGCAGGACTTCTTTATTGAATCGCTGGAAAAGTTTTCCCAGAAAGTCTGGAAAAATCCGAAGCAGAATAAAGCGTCCCGCTATGATCTTGCGATGTTGGTCGATCCGGATGAAAAAATGCCCCCGTCAGATAAAGCAGCTCTGAAACGTTTTCAGAAAGCAGCGCAACGCTTAGGCATGAATCTCGAAACGATTACCGCGGAGCATCTGTCTCGTTTGGGTGAGTTTGACGGACTCTTTATCCGTGCCACCACCAATATCAGTAACGAGACCTACCGTTTTGCGAAAACGGCCGAGAAAATGGGGCTGGTGGTAATGGATGATTCTGAATCCATTATGAAATGTACCAATAAAGTCTTTCTGACCGAGTTACTGAAACGCAATCACATTCCCGCCCCCAAAAGTGTGATTGTGCAAAGTTTTGACCCGGACTGGCAAGAAAAGCTGCTCTCTGAGCTGTCATTTCCGATGGTGCTCAAAATTCCTGACGGTGCCTTCTCACGCGGGGTGATTAAAGTGACTGATATTGACTCACTCAATCAAGAAGCAGCTTTGCTATTCGAGAAAAGTGCACTGATTCTGGCTCAGGCATTTATGCCGACAGACTTTGACTGGCGGATCGGCATTCTCAACCGACAGGCAATCTTCTCGTGTAAATACATGATGAGCCGTGGTCACTGGCAGATTTACCATCACCATAACAATGGCAGAACCACCTCCGGCAGTTTTGAAACACTGGATCTCAAGCAAGTGCCTAAAAATGTTATCGACACGGCACTGAAAGCCGCCAATTTAATTGGTAATGGCTTATACGGCGTTGATTTAAAAGAGATCAATGGGCAGGTTTATGTGATTGAAGTCAACGATAATCCAAGTATCGATCATCATGTGGAAGATGCATTCTTAGGGGATCTACTCTACGACCGGATTATGACCGAGTTTCTACGCCGCATTCAGATGCGAGGATTCTGACCTTCCCTATTTCCATGTCGTTGTTTTTAGCACGCCTGACATCACCAATTGCCACCGCGCTCTGCGGTGGCTGATCCCATCCGATGGCACAAGCTTTGTTGCATATAAAAATGTGATTCATCTCGATTTATTGATGCTATTTATGCGACTCATATCTCAAGTTCATTGAAATGTATTTTTAGTTTCATATTAAAAAGTAAAACTAAACCGTGAAATAGTTAGTAATTTTAGTAGTGAGTTATCAATTTTGATGAGTTGATTATTCACGAACTAAATCTCATATAATCATGGAAAAACAACGTCAAGTGGGTCAGAAATGAAAGTCAAAAGCTCGTTATCATGTCTTTCGATTGCCATCGGAAGCATCCTCTCGTTATCGGCACATGCCGATATTTTGCTGTCACAATATGTGGAAGGCTCGGGATTCAATAAAGCCATCGAAATTGCCAATACCAGCGATCAATCCAGCTCTCTGGACGGTTATACGTTGGCGAAGTCAATCAACGGTAATGGCGAATGGGGCAATAAACTCCCGCTCGACGGGCGGAGTATTCCAGCCCATGGCGTACTCGTCATTGCCAATAGTCAGGCCAACAGTGATATTCTGGCGGTCAGTCAAGAGACCAATACAACGGTCCTGAATTTTAACGGCAATGATCCGATTGCCCTACTCCGCAACGGTTCAGTGCACGATGTGATCGGCACGATGGGTGGCAGCTATTTTGCCAAAGACGTCACATTGATGCGTCAATCCAATGCGTTAACCCCTTCACCAACCTATGTTGAATCGCAATGGACTTCTGCCGCAAACGACAATATCGACGGACTCGGCACCATCGACATCGGTAGCTCAGGCTCAACCTTTACCTGTGAGGGGGAATCCTTTATCTCAATTCAAGAGATTCAGGGAGAAGGTAGCCGCTCGCCGCTGCTCAGTAGCTCAGATAACACCACCGATCAGGAATATACTGTGAAAGGCGTCGTCAGTGCCGTGACCACTGGGCTCACCAAAGGGTTCTATCTGCAGGCACTGCAAGATGACTACAATAGCAATACCTCTGAAGGGCTGTTTATTTACACCGGCCAGTCTGCTGCCGATCTCAAACCCGGCGATGTAGTCTGCGCCAAAGGGAAAGTCAAAGAGTATTATGATCTGACTGAACTCTCAGCGGACAACCATCAATGGGTCAAACAGGGAGAGCAACAACCGCCACAGGCCACGGATATTGTCCTGACCGAGGGCGATGACAATTTTGCCCAAACGCTGGAACGCTATGAAGGCATGTTAGTCAATCTCCCAGCCAAACTCGACATGCGTGTTACCCGCACATTCAGTTACGACTATGATGCCAGACGCAACAATATGGTGCTTGCCCAGGGACGTTTGAATGTCCAACCCAACCAAAATTTTGCGGCCGGTTCCGAGCAAGCCAAACAGCAAAGCAAAGAGAATGCACAGCATCGTCTGTTTGTTGAATCAGATCAGGTTGCCGATGATGGTCAAATTCCTTACTACCCTCAGTTTGGCCGCAGCGACATCGATCAAGACGGCTCTACCGAAGACTATATCCGCGTCAATGACACCCTCAGCGGTGCTCAAGGTGTGATCACTTACAGTTATGATGAATATCGCCTGATCATGACCAATACCCTGACTCAGGATAACTTCGTTCACAATTCTCCGCGCGGCTCTTCTCCACAACTCAAAGACGGCGGTGATCTGCGTATTGCTACGTTCAATGTACTCAATTACTTCAATTCTCCTTTTGGCGGTGATGCCAACCCTTATGGCAGTAACCGTGGGGCAGAAACTGCCACGGAATTTGAAATTCAGCAACAGAAAATCGTCCGCGCTATCTTGCAACTCGATGCGGATATTGTCGGTCTGATGGAAATTGAAAATAACGGTTTCGGCGACGGTGGCGCGATTCATCAGTTAGTCGAGCAGCTCAATCAACAGATCAGCAAACCGGAAAACCGCTATCAGTATGTGGCCATCGATACCAATCAGGACGGCACCATCGATTCACGGGATTCCATCGGTACCGATGCGATTACCACCGGGCTCATCTATCGTAACCAGCGTGTCTCGCTGACCACACCACGGATTATCCACATGCCTTCGCAACAAGCACCGGCTGTGTATGATAAAGACGGCAATCTGATCGAAGATGGTAAGAACTATCAGCGTGATTCTCTCGCCCCGACGTTTAAAATCCAGAGTAGCAAAGGTGTCGCACAAGAACTCACCGTTGCCGTCAACCACTTTAAATCTAAAGGCTCAACCTGTTGGGAAGATGCCGCAGCGGTTGAGAATGGCGGACAAGACCAGCAAGACCCGGATTTCCAAGGCTCATGTGAGAACTTCCGCGTGGCGGCTGCCGTTGCGCTCGGAGAAGCACTGAAACAAATTGGCGGTCATCAAGTCATTCTCGGAGACCTCAACGCGTACGGTAAGGAAGATCCATTACTGGTTTTGACCGATTACACCCCGGCGAAATACGGCAAAACCATTCATGCCGCCAGAAATACCTTCATCAACGGCAAACCGCAGTTTGGCGATCAAGGTGCTGACATCACGCAGGGTTATGGTTACATCAGTGCGGTCAGTATGATTCATCCTGACAACTGGAGTTACTCATACAATGATGAAGTGGGTTCTTTAGACCATATTCTGATTAGCCCGAGTCTGAAAATGCATGTCATTGACGCAACCGACTGGCATATCAATGCGGCGGAGTCTTCTCTGTTTGACTACAGTAACAAATATAAGGGTGATCTGCCTAAATACCGCGACCAATACCGCGCATCAGACCATGATCCTGCGATTCTGGAGCTGAAAATGGGCGGTTCAGTCAGCGGCGTACTTTTGGTGTCCTTATTCGGGGTGCTGGCAATCCGACGTTACGTCTAATCAACTCCTTCTTCAATCAGGGGACACTCGTCCCCTGTCATTGCAGTTAAGCTGGCATTCGCTTGAGATGATGATCCAAACAATCATTCGGTTTAATATCCCTTACTTTGAATCTCGTTTCTATTACGACATCAAAACACTATTTATGTTCGGTTAACGGCATACTGAAACATCTATACCGTTATTTTATCTATTTCCTTCGATGATTTATGATTTTTAGCCACACTAATACTCATAGCCATTATATAGATTTGTATATTAAATATTTATATTTAGCGTAATAAAATCTAATTTAACGTATACATAAATAATCATCACTAAATATCATCATGAAACGTTATTTTGAGAGGAGATCCATGTAATTAACGTTCTTAAAGGTACAGGAATATATTTTCTGCTCGGATAATAAATACAAAAATTGTCGACAGGATATTTATAATTAGGTAATAATCTGATTAAACTACCTTCTGAAATATTATTCAACACTAAATTTTCGTAAACAAAAGCAATCCCTAAGCTCGATTCAGCCGCCTGGATCATTGATGTATCCGAGTCAAGTACCAGATCCCCATCAACGGATACTTCAACTAGTTTTCCATGCAAATCAATAAACTCCCACCGATATATTTGTCCACTAGGAAAACAACGATTAATACATCTAAAATTAACCAGATCCATTGGTGATGAAGGAACGCCAAACTCATCAATAAACGCCGGACTTGCTACAGGTATTAAAGCCGGTTTTTCGCCTATTGGAATTGCAATCATATCTTTAGGAACATCTGATCTATAGCGTATTCCCGCATCAAATCCAGAGTCGATTATATTTATCATTCTGTCAGTTGTAAACAGTTCTAAGACAATATCGGGAAACTCATGTTTGAACTTTAAAAAATATTCTTGAAAGAAAAGGTCCAGAACTATTCTTGGTAAATTAATTCTTACAATACCTTCAGGTTTCTTTTTATGATGATTCAGGTTATCAATAATACGTCTATAATCATTTAAAATAGGTATGACATTATTTAGAAATTCTTCACCAACCTCGGTTAGAGAAAGACTTCTAGTTGATCGATTCAAAAGCCTGACACCTAACTTATCTTCAAGATTATTTATGGCGCTAGTTAATGACGGAGGAGAAAGATTCAACTCTTTTGCGGCCTTACGAAAACTTCCGTGTCTAACGATAAGAATAAATATTTCTATATGCTGTAAATCTGGAATGTTTTTCATTATTAATAATTTTCTAACAGTGTATTAGCTATATATTAATTGTTTTGAGTTTAAAATAAAAGTATATCTATAAAAACATTAAGAAGGTGAGGATAAATAAGTGAAGACACGTTTTCTCGGAAAAGAAAAATTCGAAGTTTCAGCACTGGGACTTGGTTGTATGGGAATGAGTTTTGCGTACGGAGGTGCAGAAGAATCTCAAGCTATTAATACAATTCATACCGCTGTTGATATGGGAGTTACCTTTATTGATACGGCTGAAGTTTACGGCCCTTTTGAGAATGAAGAATTAGTTGGAAAAGCCATAAAAGGTATTCGAGATAAAGTTCAGATTGCAACTAAATTTGGCTTTCGAATCCTTCCTACAGGTCAGGGGCTCGAACGAATGGCAGGGGTTGATAGCCGGCCACAACACATTCGCGAAGCTGTTGAGGGCTCACTCAAAAGGCTGAACATCGATACGATTGATATTCTCTATCAACATCGCGTCGATCCTAATGTTCCTATTGAAGATGTAGTCGGTACGATGGCTGATCTTATCAAGGAAGGAAAAGTTCGCCATATTGGTTTGTCAGAAGTATCCGGTGACACTTTACGTAGAGCATCCAAGGTTCATTCTATCACTGCTGTTCAGACAGAATATTCACTGTGGACGCGTGAACCGGAAGAAGGAATTCTCAAAGCTTGTCGTGAACTAGGAGTGGGATTTGTTCCATATAGCCCTTTAGGACGTGGATTTTTGACAGGAAAGATCACCGATCAATCCGGTTTTGCGGATGATGATTTTCGTCGAAATCTTCCTCGTTTCCAAAAAGAAGCAATGTTAAAAAACCAGAAACTACTCGAACAATTGCAAGATATTGCATCCAAATATAGTTGTACACTCGCTCAACTAGCACTTGGTTGGGTATTAAGTAAAGGAAATAATATTGTACCTATTCCTGGCGCGAGGAAAATAGAACATTTAATGGATAATGCTGGTGCTGTAGCATTAAACATTTCCGAC
>NZ_JCARSY010000026.1:0-53320 GCF_059641415.1 Vibrio rubrogenes | reverse complement strand
AGCCGAGGCTCCCTTTTAACTATTTAACTATTTTGCTCAACCGTTATGATTCGGTCTGCTCTCTGGTGAGCGGCAGGACTTCACTGTCAGAGGTCGCGGTCGGTTTCTGACCGGTTTGACGCTCATAGCGACGTTCCCAGTACTCTGCTCCTTTGATTCCCAGTTTCACCGGGTTGAAGGTATATTGTTCGACACCGAGTTTCTGTTGTTCTTCATAATCGCTCAGGGCGGACATCGCCGGTTTATTGAGGAAGAAGATGATCAGAATCCCGATAATATTGAGCCACGCCATCAGACCCACACCGATATCCCCCATTGCCCACGCGAGGTTGGCGGTTTTCACCGAACCGTAGAACGTTGCACTGAGCAGGACAATCTTGAGTAAGAAGGTCAGTGCCTCAGAACTAAAGCGACGACAAATATAGGCGACGTTTGTTTCGGCGATATAGTAGTAGGCCAGAATGGTGGTAAATGCGAAGAAGAACAGCGCAATGGCGACAAAGGTTTTTCCGACCCCCGGCATCGCTTTTTCAATCGCAATCTGCGTAAATGCCGGGCTGTTTGCTGCCACATCGGCAGCCAGATGTTGCACGAGGAATGCCCCTTCAACAGCGCCGTGCACGTTGTAAGCACCGATAATCAGAATCATAAACGCAGTTGCGGAACAGACCAGCAGCGTATCAATATAAATAGAGAAAGACTGAACTAAACCTTGCTGCGCCGGGTGTTGTACATGCGCAGCGGCTGCCGCGTGAGGCCCGGTTCCCTGACCTGCTTCATTGGAGTAGACCCCGCGTTTGACACCCCAGCCAATCGCTGCACCGACACCTGCCATCGGCGTGAATGCATCCCCGATAATCAGACTGAAGACCTGTGGTACCTGACTGATATTGAGCAGGATAATTACGAAAGCGGTAATAATGTATGCAAGTGCCATAAAAGGGACGACAATCTGAGTGAAACTTGCAATACGTTTAACGCCACCGAAAATAATGAAAGCCATCAGAATGGAAATGATAGTCCCGGTCAGGATTTTCGCCATACTGAATGTACCGATTGCAGTCTCAACCATCTCGCCGCTGCCGAAAGCTGATTCGATGGCATTACCGATACTGTTTGACTGAACGCCCGGTAGCAGCACACCACACGCAATGATGGTGGCAACCGCAAAAATCATCGCATACCATTTTTGGCCCATCGCTTTTTCGATGTAGTAAGCCGGACCACCGCGAAACTCACCGTTATCTTCTTCTTTATAGATTTGAGCCAGTGTTGACTCGGCATAAGCTGTCGCTGCTCCGAGGAAGGCGACAACCCACATCCAGAAGACTGCGCCCGGACCACCGAAACCGATGGCGGCTGCAACCCCGGCAATATTCCCGGTTCCGACTCGCCCGGAAAGCGACACGGCCAAAGCCTGAAAGGAAGAAATCCCCTTCGTTGACGTTTTGGCCGAAAAGAGTAAGCGGCACATTTCTGCAAAGTGACGTACCTGAACAAAGCGAGTCAGGATCGAATAGAAAAGTCCGGCGCCAAGGCATAGATAAATCAGTGCCGTGCTCCAGATGATCCCATTCAAAAAATCAACAAGTGACTGCATAGTTATTTTTCCTGTATTTGAGTGTTGTTGTGTGTCATTGAGGGATAGTTGTGTTTGCAATATATTCATCTCAATGTAAATCAAATGTTAATATATATGACTTTCTAATGCTATCTATTTTTAAAACGATGTTAAATTTTGATTTGTGCCAATAATTTGAATATATATTTCTAATTAAAATGAACAATGTAGATAGTTGTGTCATTTTTGGCTTTATTTATAGAATAATAAATAGCTGATGTTTTTTGGGTATTTTCAGCGAGATGTGATTTGTGAATAAAATATGTTGATATTTTATTCTGCACCCGGTCGGTATAAAGGTCAGAACTGAGTGGGAATGGTTAAATTTTAAACATGTTTGTGGGGTGGGGATGTTTCCGGTGTGGTATTGAACGTGAAACAGTATTTTGGTTAAAAATGCTACAAAGATGGTCAACGGCCGATTGACCATCTTTGCGAACAATCGTGATTTACAAGCTATCAATCACACTCAATGCCCGGAATTCATCAAAAGCGAACTGGTCGGTCATACCACTGATGTAATCTTGAATCAGCCGCACCCGAAAGTAATATTCCCAGCTGTCTTCATCCACCGAATAGCCACCGGGAAAACGCCCGGCTTGAATGGCTCTCATCGCATTTTCGTAGGCCCGCAGATGTTTGTTCGGCAGTTTTTTATACAAACGAGCGGGAAAGAGTGGCAGTTTGCTCTCACCGCTGGCAATCGCTTCAAACTGAGCTCGGCTCAGTTCCAGTAATGGTTTATAGAAGTCGAGCAGGCCGGTGATAATCTGATAGCCTTGCAGCTCCCGGGCTTCCACTTCTTTATCACAGAAAGCATGTTTTTTGGCGACGTTTTTCAGCGTCTCGACCAGCACATGTTCGGTGCTGTTGTCTTCAATCAGCGCACGGTCGAGATTGCCGTGGTAAATGGCCTCGATATTGTGAATAAACTGCTCGGCAGCATGTTTCGGCAGGCGTTTGCTGATTTCGACCCGTAAGGTAATAAAGAAGTGACTCACCGCGCAGTTATTGGCACGAGTGGCACTAGCGAGTGACGTCTCAACAATGCTATCCATCGTGTCTTGATCAGCATGCGGATAGTCTGCTTGTCGCAGACGTTGATACTCGGCTTTCAGTGCGGCACTGGTCAGTTCGATATCTATAATGCCTTTCTCGACGGCATCCTCAATATCAGCGACACCATATGAGATATCATCGGCTGCTTCCATAATATAAGAGAATGGCGCGCGATTGCCTTTTTCCAGAGAAAGAGAGCCGTACAGTTTATCGATAAAGATCTCTTCACTCAGATAGTAGCCGACCTTCTTTTTCAGATATTGCAGTTCACCGGCAGCAAACTGATGACCTTCAGCCTGCAATGTCTTCGGGCTTAACTCATCGCCACGACGGGTATATTTGAGGATCGCTGAGATCTGTGTGTAGGTGAGGTTCAGGCTGAGAATCGAATGGACCAGACGGACGGCCTGAGCATTGCCTTCAAATTCGGTGAGATCCCGCTGCAATGGCTCAGACAGCGGGACTGCTGCGGCTTTCGAGGGAATATACTGGTGGAACCAATCATTGATTGCCTGCTCTCCGAAATGGCCAAAGGGCGGGTTGCCGACATCATGCATCAGGCACGCCATTTCCACGATCGATTCAAAGTGGCGTTCCAGCGATTCAAGCCCGTAGCGTTCTGCATCTCGCCCCAGCATCTTATAAATTTGCTGCACGATATGACGCCCGACTTGCTGTACTTCCATCGAATGGGTCAGGCGACTCCGGACTGAGGAGTTGCGTTCCAGCGGAAAAACCTGCGTTTTTTGTTGCAAGCGCCGAATTGCTGCGGAATTGATGATCCGGCCGCGATCACTTTCAAAGCAGGATAACGGCGGGATTTTCCCGTTATGGTTATATGGAATGATACTTGCTTCTTTGCCGTTATTTTGGTCATAAAGGCGGTTGGCTCTGAATCTAGCTCTGAAATCGATCGACATAACTGACTCGTTCCATCTGTGTCACACGGGTGCTTGCTATTTAAAACAATTTTTTAACGGATGAAAACAGATTCTTATGATTATCATGACTTATCTGCGTCTGAAAACGTTATTTATGACTGGGTTTGAATAAATTTACTGTAGGAACTGAGTTGTCCGTTAATATACTCGATGCCGCAGTGAATATTATGTTCCGTACAACCGACGACTTGATACTCAATAATAAACTCACCACTGATCACCTTCATAAATAAGAAGCCATTTACCACTTTCCACAGACCGCGTAGTGCTTTGTCACTGAATAAATCCTGTTCGGTCAATGTTCCGTTCGGCAACAAACATAGGCTTGAAGACGCTCCCTCAACGTTTACTTTGACCCACGGTTGATGGTGCACCTCATAAGTGAGGAGCTTGCGGCGTTTTTTAAGCCAGTGTTTGAGCTCCTGTGCTTGGGTCGGTGACAGCGTTGGTAAGTCTTCCATGTCTAGTAGTGTGTGATACTTCTCATACCAGAACAGTTGTAGGTGGAGTAATTTCATCAAATTGCGAGCGAGATCAGTGTTATATGCACAAGTGTTCACCTTGCGATAACCAAAGAAAGAAGTCAATTTTTCCGGTTAAACTTTTTGTGCAGCGTATTTTTTCTCATCAAGCGCTCTTTTGATTAAGAGACGAATCGGTTTTATGCAGAGACAGACAGCACGGACAGACACCGATGTGCCTGTCCGAACCGTTATCAGTGGGGTGAATGGCCGGGAACCGTAGATTGTGGAAAGAGCGGTGGCAGGTTTGCCACCATGCAGGCTTGGTTGAGACGTTGCTGGGCGGTGTGAATATTGTCTTGCCAGCGCTCATCCTGAGCCCACATTTCGAGTACCAACGGCACCACGCAGTCGAGCTGTTTGAGGGTGCTGAATACCGCTGAAAAATCAACGTCACCTTCACCGATCACCAGATCGCGGAACTGTCCCGGATAACCCGGTCTGACCGGATGCGTGTCTTTAAGATGAATCTGCGTGATATGCGGTAAGCTCAACGCAAGTTCCGTGCAGACGTCGTAATTCCAACCACTGATGTTACCGACATCCGGATAAGCAGTGAAATAGGGGGAGTGCACCGCGCGATTCAGCACTTCAAATTTACTCAGCGCATTGAGATACGGCGTATCCATAATTTCTACCGCTAGCATGACCCCGGCACGTTCTGCCAATTTTGCCGCGCGCTTCATCCCTGCCACAAAATAGGCATGAGTTTGTGCACTGGTGGGTTCGTAATAAACATCATATCCCGCGAGTTGAATCACCCGGATGCCCAATTTATAAGCCAGTGTGATGGCTTTTTCCAGATGCAGATCCGCTTGTTGACGAACCTCCGGATCCAGCGAACCGAATGGGAACTTTCGGTGGGCACTCAGGCACATCGAATGCAGCGGTACCTGAAGTTGCTCACACAAATGACGCAAGCCATAAATGGTATCGTTATCCCAGTCGAGCCGACTACGCCGCTCGTCCGATTCATCAATCGAAATTTCAAGGAAATCGAATCCCAATGCGCGCGTCGTCGTGAGTTTCTCTTCCCATGTCATGTTGGCTGGCAGGGCTTTCTCATACAGGCCGGTCCGGTGACGTTGTACATGTTGGTACATCCGCTTACCCCCAGAAACGTTCTATCTGTCCTTTCAGCGCGGCTGCCGTTTCGCGGCCTTGCGCTCCGGCCAGCGCCCGGCCGGCAATGAAGGTCTTCGCTTTGATTCCCTCAAACAGATAAAGATCATCCGGAACGATGCCGCCGGTGATTGAGAGTTCCAGTCCTAAATCTGACAACTGACGCATCTTATCCAGATCGTCCGGTGTCCAGCCGACACCCGCCAGCTCTGCATCGCGCGAGCGGTGATAAATTGCCTGAGTAATCCCCAAGTCAACCCATGATTTAGCGTCAGCCATTGTCCAGTTGCCATAAATTTCGATCTGAATTTCACCGTTGAACTCATCCGCGACTTTTTTACAGGCATCGATGGTTGCGATGTGAGCCGCAGCGGAAACGGTGATCCAGTTTGCTCCGGCCTCAAATGCCATTCGGGCCAGAATCGCACCCCCATCGGTGGTTTTCATATCGCAAACCAGCAGATGATCCGGATGATTGTGGCGCAGCGTTCTGACGGCATTCATGCCTTCGGCAAAAGCCAGAATGGTACCGACCTCAATCACATCGACAAAACTTTCGACACGGCGTGCCACTTCAATGGCTGAGGTCAGGTCGGTTTGGTCTAAAGCAATTTGAATCATGGGTAGGGTCATGAGATTTATCCTTGAATTTTCTGTCGTATGAGATGGGCAATGCCATCGCTGTTATTATCGGTTTGACAGATCTGTTGCGCGTGAGATTTGACGGTGTCGTCAGCATTCCTCATTGCCACGCCTAAGCCGGCATAGGTCAGCATTGAAATGTCATTGTGGTTATCACCGATCGCAATGACGTGATTGGCGTCATATCCCAGATTGGCGACATATTCGGCCAGTCGTTTGCCTTTGCTGTTGCCTTTGGCGGCGAAATCGATGCGATTTGACCAAGAGAATTCACCGTTGAATATCTCTTTCACCCAAGGGTGTTCCGAGAGCCGTTCGACGGAGCTTGGCACCCCTTCGACAACGAATTTCCACACATGATCTGCCTGTTCTACCAATTGGTGAAATGAATCAATCCGATGAATCTGAGGACGGATAGATTCCGGGAATTGGCTGGCCCATTTTTCGAGTGCTTCCATATAAACAATCGGATTATGTTTGGCATAGTTCATCGTATTGGTGACGTACAGGACCATTTTCATTTGGTATTGTGTCGCGAGATCGATGAACTTCCGCGCATCGTCTTTGGCAATCGCGTCGTATTGCAGGACGGTGTCGTTCTGATAGTCATAGACATACGTGCCGTTGCAGCAAATGATCGGTGTATTCAGCCCCAGTTCGAGATAATAGGGTTTTGCTGCGGTATGGTGACGACCGGTGACAATCACGACGTGGCACTGTTGTTGTGCAGCGTGAATCGCCTGTTTCACTTCAGGGTGAATGGTGTGGTCGTCCGTGAGTACGGTTCCGTCTAAGTCTAATGCAAGCACTTTATACATGTAAGATTACCTTTGTCCGTAGTAAGCATTTACACCGTGTTTACGCAGGTAATGTTTGTCAGAGAGCTCCTGTTGGATGGTGATCCCCTGATTTAAAGATCGTGTCGCAATCGCCATCGCAGCAACTTCTTCTAACACCACCGCGTGATGTACGGCGTCGTTTGCATCGGCCCCCCATGAAAATGGTGCATGTCCTGCGACAATCACACTGGGGACAGACATCGGTTCAATATGGCGCATGTGAAACGTTTCGACAATCACCAATCCGGTATTCTTTTCATACATATTGATGATTTCATCACCGGACAGCCGACGAGTGCAGGGGATATCGCCGTAAAAATAATCGGCATGGGTTGTTCCGAGTGCCGGAATATCCTGTTCAGCCTGCGCCCAGATCGTGGCATGACGTGAATGGGTATGAACAATTCCGCCAACTTGCGGAAAAGCCTGATAAATTTCCAGATGTGTGGCGGTATCACTCGACGGGCTGAGGGTGCCTTCGACCCGATTCCCGGCCAGATCGACAATCACAATGTCATCAACGGTCATGGTCTCGTATGCCACACCGGATGGTTTGATTGCCACCACACCGGCAGCGCGATCAATCTGAGAGACGTTGCCCCAAGTAAAGGTTACCAGCCCATAACGTGGCAGTTTCAGGTTGGCGTCCAGAACTTGCTGCTTTAACGATTGGAATGAATCTGACGGTACTGACATGGTGGTTCCTTAAGCTGACGCTTTCGCCAGTGCTGTATCAATGACTTGCAGCACATCTTCTTGGCAACGGCAACGACGGAGTTTGTCGAGATCCACACCGGTTTCGCTCTCGTCGTCATCTAATATCTGAGTGACTTCCATCAGCCCTTCCATATGTTCGTCAGAGCTACTGCCGGCCAGCGTGATCAGTACATCAACCGGTTCATCTTCTCCGACAAAGTAGATGGGTTTTTCCAGCGTGACTAACGCAAAAGCGGTGCGTACCACGCCATTTTCCGGCCGGGCATGCGGCATTGCCAGCTGAGGGGCAATCACAATATAAGGGCCGAGCGTTTCGACGCTGCTGATAATTGCATCATGGTAAGACGGCAGAATTGCCCCCGATGCGATCAGCAGGTCGGTGCCGATTTTGATCGCCTCACGCCAGTCTGAGGCCGATGCTTGTAACCGGATTGAATCGTTATCGATAAGTGACTGTTTCAGTCCCATAATCATCTCCGTGAGGGCCGTCCTTTGACTGAGATAGGTGGAAAGGACAGGCCCGTAGTCATAGTGAAATGTTCAATGTTTCATGTGGTCGATCGTCAACTTGACTGATGACCGGCAAAGTTCTTATTGATGATCTCCAGCAGCTCATCACCGAAAGAATTGGGATTGAGCATGTTCTGTACGCCAAGGACAAACTTCCCTTCTCCCGGATCCATTTCAGAGGACAGGTGTCTGGATGAAACGATAATATCGGTGGTCGCCAGTTTGGATTTGTAGTCAGACACGGCACAGGAGTCCATGACATGCGGAATGCCTTTTTTCTCCAGATATTTGCCGATCTTCATTTTCATCATCATTGATGACCCCTGACCGTTACCGCAAACTGCCAGAATGCTGACCGGACGCTGTCCGTCATGTGTTTTCAGGGCTTGTTCTACGGCTTCGAGGACTTCGGGTTCTTCACTGATTTCAACCATACCCTGGGCATCTTCTTCAGCACGTAGCCGTTTGGCCGCGAAAAACATATAGAGGGCAGCCAACCCGATCAGCGCGAAGAAGAACAGTTTCGACATGGACAGACCTTGCATTATCGGAGGGAAAACCAAGGCCCAGTCAGCCATGCCCATCCAGCCATTGAACGCCACACCATGTTGACTGAATAAGTGGATTGCCCACGCCGACCCGACCACTTCAATGATGCCCATCACAAAGCAGATCTTCATCACCGCACGCCAGCCACCGAAATGGTTGGCAAAAACACCAATTGTGGCGTTGGAGAAGAACATCGGGATAAAGCCGGGAATAATCATGATTGGCGCATTGAAAGCGAGCATCGCCAGCACTGCGGTAAACTGGCCGATAGCACCCCACATAAAACCGAATACCATCGCATTGGGAGAAAAGGCATAGATAGCAGCACAGTCAATCGCGAGTACCGCATTGGGAATCACGCGTTCAGAAATGCCTTTGAAGGCCTCAGACAGTTCTGCTACGAACATCCGCACCCCGGCGACAATCACCTGAATGGCAACTGCGAATTTCAAACCGGTTTCAAGAATATAAATCGTCCAATGGGTTTTCCCGGCCATCGCTTGGAGGTTATCAAGGCCGAAAGAGAGTAGGATAATGCCGAAGAAAACCGTCATAACGATGGCTGTCGCAGCGATACTGTCGTGAAAAATGTGGAGCCAGCCGGGCAGTTTCAAGTGATCGACACTGTCATTCTTATCCCCGAGTTTGGGGGCAACTTTGGTGGCAATCCAAGAGGCGACTTGCTGTTGGTGACCAATCGAGAATCCGGCACCACCGGTGACCGCTTCTGTCGGCTTAAACATAATATTGGATGAGATACCCCAGTACAGTGCCATCAACACTGCTGAACAGATGATGGTTTCCCACATAGAGGCACCGGTGATCAGGTAAAAGACGGCGATCAGACCGGCCTGTTGGAACATAATATGCCCGGTTAGCATGATGGTGCGAATACCGGTATAACGGCGAAATAGCACCAACACAATATTAATGGCCAGTGCCAGTAATACCGCATAGCCGACCCATGAATACCTTTCGCCCATGACTTCCATCGTGGCCATCATCGTTGTATATGGATCAATCACCGAACCTGTCAGTCCGTGGTATTCCGAGAGTTTAGCGATCACTGGCTTAAAGCCTGCGACCAGTGTACCTGCACCGACCTGAACCAGCATAAAACCAACGATGGTTTTAATTGATCCTTTCAAAATGGTCGTTGCATCTCTTTTTAGCAACCAGTAACCGATGAGAGTAACCAAACCGAGGAGTAGCGGGGCTTTGGTCATCACTTGGCTGTAAAAAATATAGAAGATGTTATACAAGAACTCCATATCTTTACCCCTAGATATATTTGTATTTGTTGTTAGACGTAGGTCAGAGTGATTCCGTCATGTGATATGCAGGAATCGATTTGTTTTGCTCACGGAATAGACTTTAAAAAATCATTTGTAATCATTCAATGATTGTTTTTGATTGAATTGATTTATATCAATTTTATCCAACACCAAGTATGACAAATGCTACGCTGATCACTTGATATGATTTATTATTGTTTAAAAACAATGAGTTATTTTTTTGTCTTGTTTGGCGTTTAATTTTTCATCTGAATCATTTGACATCAATCGGGATGATTAATAGAATCAAAACAAATCAAATGTAATCACAAGTAATCACTCAGTGATGACGCTCAGTGATAAATAGGATGATGCTTATGAATGAAGTCCAGAGACATCATGGCATTCTGTCTTTGTTAGAAGAGAAACAATCGATCAATGTGTCTCATATTATCGACGCCTTTCACGTTTCTCCGGCAACCGCCCGACGCGATATCTCAAAACTTGATGAACTCGGTAAACTGAAGAAAGTGCGCAACGGGGCGGAACGGATTGTCGGCAAAAAGAAAAAGTGGACACCACTGAATATTGATAGCACCGAACACTATCGGGAGAAGTCTCTCATTGCGATGCGCGCTGCCGAACTTTGTCAACCGGGGGATAGCGTTGTTATTAACTGTGGTTCGACAGCATTCATGCTGGGGCAGCAGTTATGTGGGCAAGATGTACAAATCGTCACCAATTACTTTCCGCTGGCGAGCTATCTGATCCATGAGGATCATGAAGATGTCATCATTATCGGTGGTCAATACAATAAAGCGCAAAATATTTTCCTCAATCCGGCTCCGGATGCATTGGGCGGTTATGCGGGGCATTGGATGTTTACCAGTGGCAAAGGTCTGACGGAAAACGGGTTATATAAGGCTGATATGTTAACCGCTGTCGCAGAGCAGCAGATGCTGGAACAGATCGATAAACTGGTCGTGGTGGTTGACAGCTCCAAAGTCGGTCAGCGGACGGGCATGTTGTTCTGCCCGAGCAGCAAAATCGATATGGTGATTACCGGTAAAGATGCGCCGGCAAACGTTGTGAGTGCATTAGAAGCGCAGGGGACACAGGTCATACTGGTTTAGCCCGATCACGCGCTGAATCGATCATCGTTTTGAACGGATCATATTTTTAGGTGCTTGAACTTCGGTTCAAGCGCTTGGCTCCCTACATGCAAAATTTACAATAAATCAGAAATAAAAGGTGTTGTTATGAGCAAGGTAAACGAAATTACACGCGAATCGTGGATCCTCAATACGTTTCCTGAATGGGGAACTTGGCTCAATGAAGAGATTGAGCAAACCGTAGTTGAACCGAATACATTTTCAATGTGGTGGTTGGGATGCACCGGCATCTGGCTGAAAACCGAAGGTAATACCAATCTGTCGATTGATTTCTGGTGTGGCACCGGCAAACGGACTCAAAAAAATGCACTGATGAAGAATCAGCATCAGATGATGCGGATGGGTGGTGTGCGTGAATTACAGCCCAACTTGAGAACCTCTCCGTTTGTGCTGGATCCGTTTGCCATCAAAGAAATTGATGCGGTATTGGCTTCTCATGATCATGCCGATCATATCGATGTGAACGTGGCTGCGGCCGTGCTGCAAAATTGCGGTGAACATGTGAAGTTTATCGGCCCGCAAGCGTGTGTGAATTTATGGATCAGCTGGGGTGTCCCACAAGAGCGCTGTGTGGTTGCCAAAGTCGGTGATTGTATCGAGATCGGCGATGTGCGTATCAAAGTGCTGGACTCTTTTGACCGGACGGCCCTTGTCACCCTGCCGGAAGGCGTCTCATCTTATGACAAATCGATTCTGGACGGGATGGACGACCGGGCGGTGAATTACTTAATCGAAACAACCGGTGGTTCGGTCTATCACTCCGGTGATTCGCATTACTCAAACTACTATGCCAAACACGGTAACGAATACCAGATCGACGTCGCCTTACTTTCATACGGTGAGAATCCACGTGGTGTCACTGATAAAATGACGGCTTCCGATATTTTGCGCGCCGGTGAAGCGCTGGATTGCCAGGTGGTGGTGCCATTCCATCATGATATCTGGGCCAACTTCCAAAATGATCCGCGTGAAATTGAAGTGTTATGGCAGATGAAAAAAGAACGCTTACAGTACGGCTTTGCCCCATTCTTCTGGCAGGTCGGCGGTAAATATACCTATCCGACGGACAAAGGCCGGATGCATTATCAGCATTTCCGGGGCTTCCGCGATATCTTTACCGATGAACCCGAGTTACCGTATAAGGCGTTTTTATAATTTGCTGAATGAAGTCTATTTCCGCCCTGTTGCAGGGCAGAAATAGACCATATTCCATCAAATGTTATTCCTGAATTTTCGCATATAAAATTAGTGCGGATAAATGAACCCAGTTACAAGATGAAGTTGAAATGTCCTTATGTTCTCTTATATTTAATTTTTAATGATTATTTATAGCATGTGGTTTTTATTGTAAGTCATGATTGACGTGCCCGACTGCATGAGAGGGACATTGATTAGAATGGATAGGATTTATTATGCTGCAATTTTGGAAGGAAGCAGCTTTGTCGGCGGAGAATTATATCGAATACTCAGTGAACACCCCAATATAGCGGTAACCTTTGTCTCTTCTGAGTCACAAGCGGGTGAATTGGTTGAACGGTATAATGACCGGTTTCGTTACCAGCGTGATCAGCCAATGCTCCGTTATTTACCTTTGGATGAGTTAAATGACCACTATGATCTGATTTTCTCCTGCCTGCCTCAGGAGCAATTATCGGCACGCCTACCTTATCTCAACCAACATAGCACATGGATACTGAATCTCAGTGGCGGAGACGGATTTCGGTCGATGGACAGCAATGGCATCTTTACGCTGCAATCATCGGCAGACTTAGCCGACAATCTCCGCTGCCAGTTTTTTATCCCGGAACTGACAGCACCAGATCCATCAGTATCGATGATCCACATCCCCGGAGGGATTGCAGCGGCGGCTATCTACGCATTATATCCGCTGATTCGCAATCACATGATTTCAGGCGATATTGTGATTGAAGCGAAGCTCGGTTCAACGTTTAATGAAGATATTTCCGCAGCCGTATATGCAGAGCGACTGAATAACTTTGGTTTACATGACGCTTTTCATCACGCGCAGTTACCTGAAATTGAAACTCTGAAACAATATACCAATGAACCGTTGGAGATTATTTTTTCTGCATTCGATCTGGATATTCTGCGTGGTGTGTATATCACTGCCTATAGCACTCTGAATGACGGATTTACCTTTAAAGATGTAAAACGCACATATTTTTCTACCTACAAAGACACGCCCTTTATTTATTATCTCATCAATGGCCAGACACCGATGTTAAAAACAGTTTGTGGCACCAACAATGCGGAAGTGTCTACAGTTGTGAAACAGAACAAGTGCCTCTCTATCTGCTCTCTTGATAATCTGGTCAAAGGTGCTGCCGGTCAGGCAGTTCAGGCTGCAAATCTATATCTGGGCATCAAGTTGTCTGCCGGTCTGGACTACCTGAGTTATATGCCGTGGCCGTAACGGTTCTTTTCCGGCTTTAACGCCGAACGAATAAATGCAGCTCTGATGAGTTCTTTGTCAATTGAGTTATACTGGTCAGGAAAACATCTCGGTGATAAGTTGCAACCGATGACTATCAGATAAGGGAAGGAAAGAGATCATGAAGGTGGTTGCCGTAACCGCATGTCCGACCGGAATTGCTCATACTTATATGGCAGCAGAGCAACTCCATAAAGCTGCCAGCCAGCGTGGGTTGGCGATTAAAGTTGAGACGCAAGGAGCGATGGGCATCGAAAATGAGCTGACGGTTGCCGATATCGTTGCTGCCGATATCCGGATGATCGTCTCTGATATCGAAATCGAAGAGAAATCCCGGTTTAAAGGCTGTCAGGTATTTCATTTCTCCATTGAAGAGGTTCTGCTCCATGCAGGATCGGTTTTAGAGCGCTGTCTGAAAAAAGTATGATTACCACTCGGATCACTTTTCTACTCAAGGATAAAGGGCTTCCGGCATGGCAGGCGAATGCGCTGAAACAGCTTTGTCGCTATTTTCGTTCGATTTTTGTCTTCTATAATCTGAGCCGGGGAACGTATACCCCGCTCAGTCAGCCGCTCAATGTTCTGAGCCTGAACAACAGTGCCGATCAGTTGTGTCAGATCGCGATAGAGGGGTTGGATGCCGAACTGGCCTGCATGGTTTTCACCGAATACTTAAGTGAACACGCGATTCTGCTTTCAACTTCACACCGTAAGAATCACGCTGCGGAGCAACTCTTTGCCTCCCATCCGGCATTTTCTCTGCCGTTTGCGTACCGCTGGGATTATGAATGCCATGCCGGATTTGCCGATAAGCGTTCAGCACTGGATTATCTTGCCGCTCGAATTGCGCCCGGGCGGGCAGACAAACTACTGACACAGTTCTGCCTGCGGGAGGATATCTCGACAACCGCCCTCCCGAACCGGGTGGCATTGCCGCATGTGATGAGTGAGGTGGTCGAGATACCGGTACTGATGGTGATGCCCCTGACACAGCCTCTGGACTGGCAGTCTGTGTGCGCACCGGTCTCATTATTGATTGGTCTGGTTCTGCCTCAGTCGCTGAATCGGGATATTGTGATGGCGATGACCCGGCTGACCCGCTGGCTGATCGACGATCTGAATACACAGCTTCTGCTTGATGCCAAACGGGAGGAGACACTCAAAGGCATTCTGCTCCATGTGATGGCGAACGGTAATGTAGCACGCTGAGCCCGCCATGCTATCTTTGAGTGATCTTAAGAGTCCCCGGGGATAAATAAAGCGCTTTAATCAAAGCGTGTCCGGTACTCGGAAGGGGTCATGCCGGTTTTGGTTTTAAACACCCGACAAAAGTAATTCACATCCTGAAAACCGCAACGCTCGGCAACCTCGTTAAGGCGGAACTGGTATTTTTTCAGCATGAACTTCGCCCGATCAATTCTGACCCAGGCAATGTAGTCAGCCAGTGTCATGTGCCCCTGCTGATGAAACAGCCGAGAGAGGTGATTGGCAGACAGACTGAACCGTGAAGCAATCGAGTCTCGGGTGATGCCGCGGTGAAAGTTTTCCTGAATATAAATACAGATCCCCTGATAGAGATCTTCACTACGGCTTTTGGCTGAACGTTCCGGCTGACGGAGAATACTTTGGGTGTAGCTGAGCAGCGCGCAAAGCAGGTGTTCGTCCATCGGTGATTTTTGTGCTTCTCTCGCCAGTGCATTGAGGCTTTCCAGAATATTATCGATCGCATAGCCGGTGCGCATTTGCACACTATGCTTCTGGACATCATAAAATCCGTCGGTGCCTTTGCGCTTGGCGACAAAGCTGAACCCAATCTGACGGCGGCCGTACAACAGACTGAGCACCGAACACTCATTTTCCCAGTCCGGCTTATTCCAGCAATTGGGGGGAATATACAGCGCACTCCCGGCCTGAATCTCAACGGTAGTGATGCCATGCAACGCATCTTCGATCTGATTGCTGTAATCACCTTTGAGCGCAATTTCCAGACGAGGAAAGTTGACCTGATAACTAAATGGCGGCGGTGTCTGTTGATCACCGGCAAACCAGATGCGCTGACAACTGTCCCGTTCATCAATAATCGCTTCAATCAGATTGTGAAATACCTGGCTCATCATTTCCTGCCGTCACTCATTCATGCAGAATTGTATGACAAGTCATGTTGTTATCATCATACATTTTTCTCTGTTCCTGAACCGCTGTGTGATTTATTGATATAAATATTATTCATGATTCAAGCATAGAACTTAAGTACCACAGACCGATACAGATCACATTTGAATCATGATGATACAATCCTCCAGTAAATGCATTTTTGTTTCACTATTAACTAACGGGGACAGTCACCACAATATTAGCGATGGGAACAGGCAGTTACGGGGACAGACACCCCAGCGGTCAACGTTCGTTACCTGTTACAGGAATAGTTACAGGGACAGACGCCGTAAAATGCCCTGTTTCTTACGGGGACAGACACTTTTTTCTTCTTTTCTCCCACCAACGAAGTGATGACTGACAGAATGAACGGGGAACGAAAATGATTACTCAACTTATCTCATCGCGATTGATTCGGCTGAATCTTTCGTCAACCACCAAAGAGGAAGTGCTTGCAGAGCTGGCTGAAATGCTGGCCGCGGAAGGACGCATCACCGATCAACAACAATTTTTAGCGGATATTTATGCCAGGGAAGCGCTCGGCAATACCGGTTTTGACGATGGTGTTGCGATTCCCCACGCCAAAAGTACAGCGGTGAGCGAGCCTGCCGTTGTGGTCGGGATCAGCCGTCAGGGCATTGATTACGGTGCTGAAGACGGACAGCCATCGAAACTCTTTTTTATGATTGCTTCTCCCGATGGCAATGCAAATCATCATGTCGAAGTACTGGCGGAGCTTTCTGCCAAACTGATTGAAGAAGGATTTATTGAGCAGTTTTTTGCCGCGCAGACTGAAGAGGAAGCGTTGGCGCTGTTGTTGGCGAAGTCAGAACCGACACCGCAGTCATCCGGAGAAAACGGCTTTCTGATCGGGGTGACCGGATGCCCGACCGGGATTGCTCATACTTATCTGGCGGCTGAATCACTGGAAAAAGGTGCCGCGGCACTGGGCTATCAGATCAAAGTCGAGACGAACGGGTCGATCGGGGTGAAAAACAGCCCGACGGCAGAAGAGATTGCAGCGGCTGACGCGATTATTGTCGCAAGTGACAAGCAGGTATCATTGACCCGCTTCGCCGGTAAAAAACTGATTGAAACCGGCGTCAAAGAGCCGATCCGTGATGCACAAGGTCTGATTCACAAAGCATTGCAGGCTCCCGTTTATCAGCCTGATTCTGCTGCGGAAAACCGTGATGCCCAGCCATCCCGCAACCGTCCGGAGTTGTATCGTTACCTGATGAACGGTGTTTCGCATATGATTCCGTTTGTAGTTACCGGTGGCTTGTTGATTGCATTGGCACTGGCGATTGGCGGAGAGCCGACTGAAGCCGGGATGGCGATTCCGCAAGGAAGCCTGTGGAATAAAGTTCTGGATGTCGGTGTTGTGTCCTTCCAGCTGATGATTCCGATTCTGGCCGGTTATATTGCTTATGCGATTGCTGACCGTCCGGCACTAGCCCCGGGTATGATCGGTGGCTGGATTGCCAATAACGGCTCATTCTACGATGCCGCTGCCGGCACCGGGTTTATCGGTGCGATTATTGCCGGTTTGCTGGTGGGGTATTTCATTCGCTGGCTAACCAGTTTCAATTATCACAAGATGATTCAGCCGCTGGTGCCGATTATGATCGCGCCGATTACCGGTGCGCTGTTTATCTCCGGCCTGTTTATCTTTGTCATTGGTGCACCGATTGCCAGTTTGATGCATGGCATGACCGAACTCCTGACCACGATGAGTACCGGTAATATGGTGTTGCTGGGCATTGTCTTGGGCGGTCTGGCTGGGTTTGATATGGGCGGCCCGTTCAACAAAGTAGCGTTTCTGTTTTCGGTCGGCATGATTGCCAGCGGCCAGACGCAGTTCATGGGGGCGATGGCCTGTGCGATTCCGGTTGCGCCGCTCGGTATGGGATTAGCCACAGTACTTGGTCGTAAACTGAGCCTGTTTGAAGCTTCGGAACTGGAAGCCGGTAAGGCTGCCGGTGCAATGGGGCTGGTCGGGATTTCTGAAGGAGCGATTCCGTTTGCAGCGCAGGATCCGGTGTCGGTGATTCCCGCCAATATGTTGGGCTCGATGGTTGCTGCAGTGATGGCTTTTTCTTTCGGCATCACTGATAGTGTGGCGCACGGCGGACCGGTTGTCGCTTTACTGGGAGCGATGAACAAACCTTTGTTGGCGTTGTTCTGTATGGCACTTGGGGCCGTTGTCACTGCGCTCACCTGCATTGCATTGAAGAAAATGCGTCAGGCGAAATTACAGTCGGTGGATATCTGACTTCATGAACGATCCGCATCACGTTGAATCGGTGCGGATCACAAATTGATGGTTATGCCATATGGATTTTGGAGAAAATTTTGGATCTTTTTTCCACGATCATTGGTTCTGTTTTCTGATCAAAGATGAGTGAGTGCTCGTTTTTCAAACATTCGTTGAATTCTTCTTCCGAACCGTAGAGCGCATAGAAAAAGACTTGCTTATCTTTATCATTCCAGCAAACATCAAACTGGAGACATCCGGGATCGTCCTTCGCGATGTCTGCATTCTCTTGGGCGAGCTTAATAAATGATTCAAATGACTCGGGAACAAGAGTGAAAGTTACCGTCACAACGTACATACATTGCCTCCTGAAACATACAAAACGGACAAAATCACACGGTATGATTTCAGCTGTTTTCTCCTTTGAACAGAACCCGGTAGAGATGTCAGGTTCCGTATGCATCATTACATCATATTGACATATTCCGATGCTATCAATCACCAGTTGCTAATCTGTGGCAATTCTTTTCTTAATCGGAGCATGGCTTAGGTGATGTCATTAGCATTTTAGTCGAGCCTGTTTATCCAAGATTAAAACAACAGAGTGAAGCGTGAGAGACGCCACTGGTCATTGTCATCTGCGAGAAAGGCAAAGTTTTTTGCGTGGTCATCCTGATTGACGGTCAAAAAATTAAAAGGTTCTTTTGACGTACAGCGGTGCATTAAGCATCTTTTAAAACCTCGTCAATACTTTTGGGTTCCGACTGGCTCGTCTGAGTGAGTGCTCTGATTTGGCTGAGATCACCGACTGCTTCAAATAACATCAGAAACTGCCGGAGAGAGATATTACCACTGCTTTCAAATTTTCTGATCGTGCTGTAAGGCACACCGGAACGTTTTGCCAACGCTTCTACGGTGAGCTTTTGTTGCTTGCGGGATTGTTTGATGAATGTTTTCAGTTCAAGCTGAACATCATAGGCGGTATATAAAGAAAGCATGATGTACCTTTTTGTTACAGTAGTAACTAAAGTATACATATTTACTATAAATTTGCCATTATAGTATCAATTCTATGGCTCGTTTTTCGATTGAGATTACGCTGTCTAACTGTTTTTCTGCATGTCGGGGTTTGCAGAACCTGCTGGATTTCAGCCAAAGATATATGCCTCCAGCTCCCCGGCATCTTTTTCGGCTTTGGCAATCAGTAATTGCTGCATGAATGCATATGATAAATCCGGGTTGTCTTCTATTCGACCCATTTGCTTTGCTTCCGGAGTTTCAAGCTCACCGATAAGTTCATCTAAATCGTAGTCGGTATCACCACTTTGCTCACCTTCGGCCAACAACTGCTGCAAGGTTTTCAGTTTAGTATTGTCTGGTTGCATTCTTTTTCCATGAGGTGCTTGAATCGTTTTCAATGAATGACCCGGGAATCTCAGTTATTCAACTTTCAGTAATTTCTTCCCGAGTTCAGTCAGTCGGTATTGCTGTGACTTGCTGCTAGGCTTATCGGGGATAGTCATTTCGATCAGGCCATTTTCCAGTGCCGGTTTCAGATAACGTTCACGGAATGACTTGCGATCTTTGAGTGACAGTGCTTGTTGGAGTGTGTCACGATCCGTTGTTCCTAGTTTATCTATCAATGAAATCAAAATATTAACTTGGGGGGTAACTTGGGGGGTAACTTGGGGGGTAACTTGGGGGGTAACTTGAGGATCTGATTGTGCAGCTGCACTAGTGATGGTTTTCTGAATACTTTGAAGCATAAATTCAATAAAGGGGGCAGAATCAGTCAGTTGAGTACTTTTGTTAATAGCTTGGTAGTAGGTACTTTGGTGTTCGAAGACCATGCTTTCCACTGGCAGTTGTGCCAGTAACGGGTTCCATTGACTGAGGATCAGTGTTTGCCATAAACGTCCGGTCCGGCCATTGCCATCGGCGAATGGATGAATAAACTCGAATTCATAATGAAACACTGAGCTGGTGATCAGCGGATGCAGCTCCGTTGTCGTCAGCCAGTTGAGTAGGTTTCTCATTAAGTGTTTGACGCGATTGGATGGCGGTGCCATATGGACAACCGTTTCACCATTCATCACACCGACATTACCGTGACGGTAATGGCCTGCATCGTCAATCAGACCGGACATCAATACCTGATGAGCTTTGAGCAGATGTTGTTCATTCGTCGGTTGCCAGTGTTCAAATTGTTCGTAGGCCTGAATCGCATTTCTGGCTTCCTGTACTTCTTTCGGTGGCGCGATCACGCGTTTCCCTTCCAGAATGGCGGTGATCTGAGCTTCGCTTAATGTGTTTCCTTCAATGGCCAGTGAGCCCTGAATCGTGCGAATCCGGTTAATCCGGCGCAGGCGCAGATTCTTTTCATCTTCAAGTACGGACAGGCGGCCCAGTTGTTCACTGATCTCCGAAATCAGTCTGATGATGGTTGGCGTGATAGTGAAAGGAGGCTGTTTATCATCTGTCATACCAATTTCTCTTATAAACGTCTTCCGTCAGCACTTTCAGTTTTTACCTCTTCGGCCAGATAGTCCAGCTCTTCGACGGTGATTTCGTAATGCTCCGAGTAGCGGGCATCGCGCAAAATGGTCGCAATGGTATGAATATCTTGTTGTTTCCGCCCGGGAAGATGGTCAAGTGTCTTTTTCATGTCGGTCATCGTACTACGCGGTGAGAATCGGGTAAATGGGAGTCTCGGTGTTGAGGTGCGTTTTGCGTGTGATCACGGTTTTTGGTGTAAGTGGGGTGTTGGTAAAGGATGAGAGATTAACGAATGCGTTGGATTTTGGGGAATTCAAAAGTGCGGAACGGCATCATTTGGTGATGAATGACTTCCTAATAGGATTTATTTTGTTATACTCTGGGTATAACATCAGGAGAGCTGATGGAAGGATTAGATATTTTGTTAAGTATGCATGGCACAGTCGTGTACCGGGATGATGGTTATTGGTGGAAAATTGAAGCATGGACGGTTCCGCCAACCAGAGAACGCCCCCACGGGATCCGTTACACCATGACGCTACATAACAGATTTAACAAAAGAGTTTTTGGTTATGACAATGCTCATGCAGTGAAGCCACGGAAAAATAAACGATTCAGCGGCAAACGGTATGACTACGATCATTTGCACCGGACTGCGATTGATCAGGGAACACCCTATGAATTTCAGGATGTTTATACCTTACTACAGGACTTTTTCTCGGGCATTGACGCAACCATCGTAGCAATAGAGGGGAAATAACATGAAAGCAAGAATCGGCATTATGTCTGAAGCACTGATTCGTTTCCGTCTGCTGGCGATTGCACAGGGGAAATATGTGCCGCAAGCGGATGAGCCGAAGGTTTGGTACACATCGGTTAATGCGGTAGCACAGATTTTAAGGCCGGAGAATATCGCCTTATTACGCCTGATTGAGACGGAAAAACCGGCAAGCCTGACTGAGTTGGCCAAAATCTCCGGTCGAGCCAAATCTAACTTATCCAACACGTTAAAAACGCTCAGTGAAAAAGGTTTCGTCCGCATGGAGCCAACGACCGGTAAAGCTCTGAAACCGGTGGCGATTTATACGGATTTTGAGATTATTTCGGACTCTGCACTTGAGCAAAAGTTATTGAAATTAATGGCTTCGATGTCAGCGGCCTGAGGCGAAACGTTCGAAATTCGTGCCCGTCATTTTTACCCGGTTAAGATTGTCTCCGCAGTGCGGAGGCAATTGAGCAGAGCGAATCTGAAAATCATTTTAGTTCATTCTCTATTGATAGCATTGTGTGTCGCTGGTGGCCGATTCTATGATGTTCTGTGCAAAAAATAACATAACGACTCTCAGGACTTTTGATACGATAAGGCTTTGTCAATCAATCGGTAATACTTATGAAGTTAAAGACGTTAGCCGCTTTGTTGTGTGTTTTTATCGTTATTGTTCTTTCAGGGCTTAACGCTTGGAATATTTGGGGGGATTTTGTAGAAAAGGCGATTTCTTTTACCACAACAGCAATGTTGTTTTTAGTCGTTATGGCTTTGTTTGATGTTTGGCGTGGCGGCAAAAATTTCAAAGTTAATGAGATAAAAGCAATAGCAATATCATTTCCTATTATTACAGTAATTGAATATGTTTATCCTGTAATTAAATACTCAGAACAAAAACATTCAGGCTGGTTATTCTCTATGTCAATGGATTTAATGCTAGCTTTTTTTGTTTCTTCTGTACTATGGAGTTATTTAAAAAAATGTCAGTATTTGGTGGAGTAATTAAAAAGGTAAGTCCTGCCTCTCCATTATATAGTCTTCTGTTTCAAATGTATAAACAGGTAGAGAATGAGAGAGATTCAGACGAAGTATACAGACACGCAATCGTTATTTTAGATGAGCTTCTTCGGCGTGGTTATCGATTTAATACCTCGGAAGTTCAGGCCGTAGTTGAGATATTGAGAGAATTACCAGCACCGGGAGCAAAGGCTCGGAACTTTGAGAAGTTATACCTTCAAGACGAGTACGGATTGAGACGATTACCGCATGACCCGCGGAAACTATATGGTCAAGGATGTTGGCACTGATGATAGGCTTACTGTCAGTTTAGATTGTTCACGCAGTGCGTGAACAATTACATCAATGCTTATTTCTGCCTTTGCGATTCAATATTCTCTCCAATCCTTCCCCGACAAACCTCTTCCGTCAGCATTTTCAGTTTTTCAACCTCTTCGGCCAGATAGTCCAGCTCTTCGACGGTGATTTCGTAGTGCTCCGAGTAGCGGGCATCGACGTAGGCGCGTTTGAGGCGGTGGAAGCTGCGGCGACGGAACTGGTTGTCGGCAGGGAAGAGGCGGGCGAATCGTTCGTCTTGTCCGGCACAGAAGGCGCGCAGTTTTTCCAGATCGTGGGTTTTAGGCAGATAGTTGGTACACACTAACAGGGTACAGGCAAGAAAACGTTCTGCTGCCTGATGTAAGAAAAATGCAGCTTGATTAATTCTCGATTTACCCATCGCGAAATCATAGGCATCAACGAACTCTGACGCACTTTCGAACCATTGAGCAAAATGTTTTTCGGCAATCTGCTGACTTTCTTCGGCCGTCAGATCCCCCGGTAGTGCCAGTTCCCGGCCATCGGCACTGTACAACTCGATACCTTGCTCGCGGATATCCCGAAAGAAATAGTGCCCGTCGTGCAGCCATTGATTGACTTCGCCGAGGGTGTGAACAATCAGCCCCAGCGGCGTTTTGGGGATGCGACGGCTGATTCGGTCTTCCGCCAGACTCCACAGGGTGAATTCTTCTACCAGTTCAAAGCGATTGACGATCACCAGCACATCATAATCGCTGATATAGCCGTTGGCCGGGTCATTGACCCAGTTACCTTTGGCATAACTGCCGAACAGGATGATTTTGTGGATTTTAAAACCGGCTTTTTTGCCGCTTCTTCCGGCCACGTATTCATCCACCACATCGCGCAAAATGGTCGCAATGGTGTGAATATCTTGTTGTTTCCGCTCGGGAAGATGGTCAAGTGTCTTTTTCATGTCGGTCATCGTACTACGTGGTGAGTATCGGGTAAATGGGAGTCTCGGGGTTGAGGTGAGTTTTGCGTGTGAGTGCGGTTTTTGGTGTAAGTGGGGTGTTGGTTGAGGATGAAATTGTTCGGTTGAAGCCTCCATTCCAATCAGTCATTTTCGATGGACTGATGAGTTTATATTAGACTTGTGGTCATTCATTTTAATTTATATGTGGAGGCCGGGGTGGACCTGTTTCATCGGGGAAAGCGTAAATCGGCAAACTACAGTCGGTTGGAATTTATTCTCCATCCTTTGTCACAAGGAATTTTCTGGTTTGTTACTTTTATGGCTGCCGCTGCAGTGTCATTGTATGCTGAGAAAATCCGTAATTTTGTCATGCCCTGGGATGAATATGCCGATGGTATCAACTGGTATTCGACCCTTTTTCTTATTATTTCTTTCATAGCCTCAATTATTTCTGGGTTGTCTGCCTGGGTCAAAACAAAGCAGACCGATTATTGGCATCGTTCTTATCAGACAAGCCCGCCGACAACGTTTTGGGAACTGTATGCGGAAAATATTCAAAGGGCGATGGCACTTCTTGATGACATGCAGAATAATATGTATGTTTCGGAAGACGCTGACATTCATTTAGGTGCTGATTTTATTCGTAAAAATCTTGAAACAGGTGAGAAAAATATTCGGATTGTACTCGATATGCTGATTGGCTTGGTGAAAGCGTGGGATGCAGCAAATATAGAGAAGAAAGTGCTCTACCGGGCAAATATTATGAAAGTTCACTATTTTGAGGATGGTGAAATCGAATCGGAATGTAGCTCTGCAGCCGGGATGTTTTATGCTTCTTCTGCAACTTGTGATAACTACACTGGAATTATCAGTCTGACGGATAACAAGCTCACGACTACGACGGAAACTAGAAATCCTGACCCGGACCAAGAGCAAGCCCCCATTCAGTTTGCTTTTACTATCTACGATGATTCGGTTTCAGGAAATAAAATGTTTCTGGCGAATCTTGAAGGTGCGCCTTCTTGTGTTGCCTCGGGCGAATTTTCATATGTCTCAAATACGAAAGATATACCAGAGTCTTATAAAAACAGTGCCATTCCCTATCATAAGGGGGTCTATTCTGTTTTAGAGGAATATTACAATAGACCTGAGAATCCGGCTCATTCCATGTTATCGATTCCTTTGCATGAACGATGGAAGGAAGATGATCATGAAGGAAACTCTCGAGAGTCAAACAAGGTCAGATGGGTATTGAATATATACAGAAACCAGTCTTGCATGTTGTACGATGGCGACAAATGTCAGGATTATTGCCATGCGGCCAGTGCTTTTATCACGATTCTGGAAAAACTATTAATGTTGTATAAAATTAATGAAAAAAGCTGTGAATCTATCGGTTTTTTGCCTCAGACTCTGAGTGATGCAACAGAGTCATCGGTTGACATTTAAGCAGTTCTGGGGGGATCATACACATTCTTTCATGATGAATCAGAAACAAGATTCAAGGAAAATTCAATATGAGCAATGAGTTAGCCAGAAAAGAATTCGAAGCGACAATGAGAAGAATTGTCGCCGTGCGTCGCCGCTATGGCCTTTTGGGTTCCGGTGATGCTCAGGAAGCAGCCAGAAAGTCTGCGCAAAAAATGATTCAGCAAACCAAAGTCAAAGCGGCCAAAGTTGCCTGATCATCTGATAGCAAGATCCCTAAAAGCCTGCGAAATGATGCAGGCTTTTTTGATCCCGAGTCTTTAACTTTCGACCAAATCAACCACATCCCTTCATCTTGCTTGCTGAAACAAAGATGACACCTGCGTTCTGCAATCATCTTTCTCAATCAAATTTTGTCTATGGATCGTGATGTTCATAGTCGCGTGAATGCATTGATATGATAGGATAGTTCGCAATTGACTACTTACTACCAAATCGTGGTATTGGACGTAATTTACGACTCAATTGGTGCTGGAGCAGGCCAAAGGACTGACTGATTGGGTATCCGTAGGTAATCACTATATTTCGTTATATAAATTTAAGTTTAGTCTTACATAAAAATAAAAGAGTCAGTTGTATGGGTACGAATTCCGAACAGGCCATCAATATATTAAAAGCCTGGCATCAGGTTGAATTTTTTCAGATTTATTCTATTCCTGAGCCGGATAAAGATAAAGGTGAGCTTGATCCGGTTCAACTCTACTTTCAGGATTTGAGTCGGACTGGGGATCAATGTTTACCGTGGTTGAGTCCGAGGGCTTTCAGACAGTGCGGACTTGATCCGGAAAAAGCAACCAGATACACGCTTTACCTCGGTTTGTTTGATAAAGCGGTTATGGAAAAAATGGTTGATGAATGCCGTTTGACGGAAAACCATTTACCTGCGGATGAAATTGAGCAGCGACTGGATTTGGAAGGTGTGACCTGCTTTGCCAAACTGAAATTGGATCAGCAGGGAGCACCGGATTTTGAGTCTTTTTCGGTCAGTACTCTGCCGTGGGCGTTGGGGTACTTGCAACGCGGTGAAGTTCGGGACATGACCTTAGCCAAGTTTGATGAGTGTTGTGAGCGACTGACGAGTGCAATCGAACGAATCCAGATACAGGATGAGTATGCTGGAGTGATTGATACCAAGTCTTTGTTGATGCTTATTCAGCAATTGTATCAATGGGCTGAAATGTCAACTGAACAGTTAAAACTTCACTCGGATGATAGCGTTATCCTTTGTCAAATCGGTTTTCAGCAATATATTCCGGAAAAAATTGCCGATAATTCGAAAAATAAGCATTCGGAAAAAGAGACGGCTGTTCAGGAGGAGCCGAAGGAAGGGGCTGGGACTGAAGAGAATGAAGCGGAAGAAACCGAGCCCACGCTGACCGAATCTGCTATGCCGATTCTGAACAGTTTTTACATCCGCGATCTGGAACGGGCAATCAATAGTATCCGGGCCGGAACTGCCGGTCCGGGTTTGCTCGACTATCTGGGAGAACCCAAAACACGGGCATGCGATTTGTACACGGATGAAGCTTTGCCACTGATTCGGCAAATACTGCAACCTGCCAATACTTCGGCCGGGCGCTGGCCGGGAAATCCTCAGCACGATATGTCCCTGATGCAGCAGTTTGCAATCAACGCGACTTTAACATCCTTAGGCACTGACGGTGGGATTATTTCGGTCAACGGACCACCGGGAACCGGAAAAACAACTTTGTTGAAAGATATTGTCGCGCACAATGTGGTGGAACGGGCAAAGGTACTGGCTAAACTGAACTTTGCCGGAGAGGGGATCGATAAGGATGGTTTGTTGATTGAGTCGCTGACCGGATTTGAGATGGTTGTTGCCTCGTCGAACAATGCTGCGGTTGAGAATATCTCCAGAGAATTACCTCAGATGAAAGCCATCTGGGAGGGGTATGCGCAAGGCTGTTCATTCTTCAGGCCGGTTGCAAACCTGATGGCTGCCAAACGAACCAAAGCCAAAAAATATAAGTCACTGGAAGATGCATCAGAGGCTTCTTGGGGAATGATCTCAGCTGTGATGGGAGCGAAGGCTAAGCGTAAGGATTTTAAGGATCGGTTGTTTTTCCATAAATACTATCATTGTGATTATGCTGACATTCCTCGCAACCGAGCGCCCGAAGTGGATTTATTGAACTTTTGGCAGTATCAGAGTATTACGCCCAAAATCAGCTTTTTACAGGCAAAACAGAATTTCTGTCAGGCTCTGAATGAGTTTGAATCACTCAACCGAGAGCTCGTTGAGTTTGAGCGTTTGCTATCGTCAGATCAGGATGAGTTATACTGCCGTCAGATAGAGCAGAAACAGCAGGTTCTCCGACAGATAAAACAATCAACTATTCAGATTGAAGATTATCTGGAAGCCGAGATCATTCATGAGCAATTAGCTGGTTCTGAAGTGAAGCAAAATCAGCATCTTATCCAACAGCAAAAAGCTGAGCCGCCCGGTTTTTTTACCCGTATATTTCGCCGTTCTGAGGTGAGGTCTTACCGTTCGAAACTGATCGTTCTGGAACTGTTATGCGAGCAGATTCAGCAAAAACGAATTCAGCATCAGGCCAATGTCCTTTCCTTTCAACGTCAGTTAAAAGCGCTCAATTCACAATATGCAGGGGAGGAATCTTCATTGAGTGAGCTGATTGCAGCACAGGAGCAGTTCAGGAATGAGATCGAGCAATACCGGCAACGATTAAAAAATTGCTCACTACCGAAAGATAATATTTCTATTACTGATCCCAAGTTGCAGCAGCACGCATATTGGCAAAGTGAAGAACTCAACCATCTACGGTCAAAAGTTTTTATTGAAGCAATAAAACTGCACGAAGTCTGGGTGAGAGATGCGCAGAAAATCAATTCCTTTCATAAAAGAATTAGCCTGTTAAGTGATTGTATATTGGGCAACCTTCGTGATGGCCCGGTCACAGAGTTGTGGCAAATTGTGTTTATGTTTGTTCCCGTGATTTCGACGACCTTTGCATCAATGGGACGTATGTTTACCTCCATTCCCGAAAGTACTTTTGGTTGGTTAATGATTGATGAAGCAGGGCAGGCTGTTCCACAGGCTGCGGTCGGTGGAGTGCTGCGTTGTAAAAATACGATTGTCGTCGGTGATCCCTGGCAGATTAAGCCGGTATTTACCGCACCTCCAGCCTTGGTGAATTACTTAACAACCAGTGAACTCGGGTATGAGCAGGAAAAATGGACACCGTTAACACAGTCAGTTCAGACATTGGCTGACCGGGTAAATCGCTATGGCTGTGATTTAAATAGTGAATGGATTGGTATTCCATTATGGGTACACCGCCGCTGTATTAATCCGATGTTTGATATTTCCAACGAAATTGCCTATCAGGGGCGCATGATTCACGGTAATTATACAAGTAATGAGAATGTGCCGACTCAGTTACATCCTCAGCTTTTTGAAAATCGCTGGATTGAAACCAGTGACCGTTGCTCGAAGAAACAGTTTACGCCACAGATTGGGGAAGAAACGATCGTACTATTGACTGAGTTGCTTCAATCCCAAGGGAATCTGAGCGATGTCTATATCATCTCACCATTTAAAGCAGTCAAAAATGAAGTCAAATATTTTATTGAAAACTCAGATCGTTTTATGCAGTTGGCTAAAAAAGAGAAAGTCAAAATCTCTGATTTCCTGAAAAAAAATATTGGTACGGTGCATACCTTTCAAGGGAAGGAAAATGGTACGGTCATTTTTGTCTTAGGTTGTGATATGGACAATCAGGGCGGTGCCGGTTGGGCAGCCTCCGAACCGAACTTACTGAATGTCGCGGTTACCCGAGCGAAGAAGAACCTGTTTATTATTGGTAACTCTCAGATTTGGGCAAAACAGCCATTCTTTGATGTCTCATATAGAGAATTGATGACGGTTGAAAGGGAAGTTGCAGAAGCTCATTAACTGATCTGATCAGGTGGGGATTATAGAACAGTTTCTAGAACGGCCTTACGAGCTCCATTTATCTGTATGGATGGCTCTTATAATCTCGAATTCTAGGGGGCTAACTGTGAGTAATAGCATCGAACGAGTTACTTTCAACAGAACTGTAATTTTTAAGGGACTACAGAATACTTTTATAATCACAAAAAGCATAACAACGAGGTTACATGTCTAAGTTTGGTCGCAGTATTCGTATATTCTTCGCTGACGGCAGCCCGACAGGGTTACGCCATGTAGAAATCGTCAATTGGTCTGGGCAGGCACTGGCGTGTCCACGAACACGATTTTCAGAGCTGAAGCATTGGGATGAAGTGAAACGTCCCGGTGTTTATTTTTTGCTGGAAAAGGCATCAGGCGATGACGATAACATCGCTTATATTGGTGAATCTGAAGATGTTTTCAGACGATTGGCCAATCATGACCGTGAAAAAGAGTTCTGGAATGAGGTCATAATCTTTAGCAGTAAAGATGAAAATCTCACCAAAGCACATATCAAATATTTAGAAGCAAGATTAGTTGAAATGAGCCAAGCGGCTGATCGATATACCGTCAGTAATTCAAATTGTCCGACTAAGTCAGGTTTGCCCCGTGCTGATATGGCGGCGATGGAAGAGTTTATTGAAAATATTAAGTTGGTACTGGGAAGTCTGGGACATCGATTACTGGAGCCGATTGCTTCATCCACAGCAGCAGAGTCGGAGAGCAAGGAATCTCTGACCCATTACCCCTTGACTCTTACTGTGAACAAATTGCAAGCCTATGGACGAATGACCGATGATGGTTTTTTACTTGCCAAAGGTTCTCAGATTGCTAAAAAATCATCACAAAGTATGCCGGGTAAAAGTTGGCAGATAAAGCAGGAGATGATCGACAATGGTGCTCTGATCGAGCTGGATAATTGCTACGAGTTACTGAAAGACAAGTTGATGAGTTCTTCCTCATATGCAGCTTGCTTAGTTTCAGGGAATAGCCGCAGCGGTCCCCAGAGTTGGAGAACTGAATTGGGAGAATCTCTCAAAGAGCTGGAAGCTCGGTTAGTGGGTAAAGACGGATAAGATTGAAAGAGGCGATCTTTTCATCAGGGAAAATCAAATTATGGCTCAATCGAATGACACAATAGAGACGATGCAACATTCAGACTTCTACAGCCAGAACGCCCAATCCCTCACTACCCAATACAACACTCTCAGCTTCGAGCAAGTGCATGCAAGTTGGAAGCACTTCTGGCCGGAGAAAGGTGAGACGGTGCTGGATGTCGGGGCTGGTTCCGGGAGGGATGCGCTTTGGATGGCGGCGCAAGGTTGTTCGGTATTGGCGGCGGAGCCGGTGGCGCAGATGCGGGCGGAAGGTGAACGGTTGACCGGAAGCTCGGTTGAATGGCTGGATGACGCACTGCCTGAGTTATCGCAACTTGCAGAACACAAACGGCAATTCGATGTGATTCTGGTCAGTGCGGTGTGGATGCATTTAACCTCGGCACAGCGTCAGTTGGCGTTGAGCAATTTGGCAGGGTTGCTGGCACTCAACGGACGCTTGGTGATCTCTTTACGTTATGGTGATTTTGCCGATGAAAGAGTGGCTTATCTGCTGTCTGACGACGAATTGATTGCTCAGGCAGAAGGCGTCGGGCTGACGCCACGCTTGATTTCATCCCGACAAGATGACAGTCTCAAACGACAAGATATTTGCTGGCAAACGGTGGTTTTGTCGCAAGAGAAAGCCTGAAAGGATAATCAATGTCGTTGGATGACTACTGCGAGATGTTTCGCAATCTGAATATGAATACCAAAGGCCAGCATAAAAGCCCGCATAAGGTGTGCATGTTGCTGGCGGTGATCGAGCTGATTGAGAATGGCACTATTGCAACCAATCGGATTGATCTCGATGACTCGCTGAAAACGGCGTTCAGCCACAATTTCAATCAGCGTCGCAGCGATGCTGATAAAAATACTCCGGAGAATCCGTACTTCCACCTGAAAAGTGAAGGCTTCTGGCATGTTGTCTACAATCCCGGCATTGACCCTGCGACGGTAAAACGTTACTCCAAAAAAGCGATTTCTCATGTCACCCTTGATGATGCGTTGTTTGAATATATGCAAAGCCGCATCACCAATCATGATCTCAGAGAAGCTCTCAATCATAACTTATCCGATCTGGCTTTTCTGTATCAGCAGTGGTTGGCTGATACCGGACATACACAAGACACGATTCGTAAATATTGTCGGGTGATTGAACACGATTTATCCCTTTGGCTGCAACAGCAATTAGGCATTGAGCATGCAGTGTTTGACATCAAATCATTCCGCGATTTTCATACGCTGGTGATTCAATTGAAAGCATCACAGCAAGGGCAAGTCACTGATTCTCGTCATCATCCGTTGTTTTCTCAAGTGATTGAATCTTATCTGCTCTTTCTGAAGGATTTGAATCAGGTCGATCTTCAGGATGATGTGTCACAAATTATGACTGATAGTTCCCTGAGTGAAACCGAAAAGCAAATTTTGGTGAATACCCGTATGGGGCAGGGGAGTTACCGCAGGCAGTTAATTGATCTGTGGCAGGGCTGTGCCGTGACCCGTTATCCGAATACCCAACTGTTGGTTGCTTCACATATCAAGCCTTGGCGAGATTCGAATAACCAAGAACGGCTGGATAAATTCAACGGTCTGTTGTTACTTGCCAATCTCGATAAAGCTTTCGATCTCGGTTTTATTTCATTTGAGGCGAATGGCCGGATCATGATCTCCGGACAGCTCCAATCCCCGACAACCCTCGGCATCCACGAATACATGCACTGCGCTCTGCATCGGGAGCACCGGAAATATCTTGATTATCATCGGGTTGAGTTGTTTAAAGGGTTCTGAACCGATTTGTTTTCAATGATATATACAGAGAATAAAAAAACCTGCCCACTTGAGGACAGGTTTGGTTATGTGTTGACCAACAATATATTAGTTGATTTTTTCTATATGAATAAATTTAAACAGGTAGTTAGGTTCTGTCATGCTGCCTCTCAATGTGGCACTGAATTCTCGAACACAGTCGTTTTGACTTGAGAATAAGTAGCCATCAAACCGAATAATGTCACCACGGCTTAGTGTGAGTGCAGACTGGAATATCTCACTGCTAGGGTCGAGCAAACTGTTTACACCAATATCACTAAAAACATTATTGGCGGTTGTCAGGTACATATGTTCACCGAACTTCACAGCGAGCACTCCTTTCCCTTCACTATTGGTTGTCAGCTCTGTTACCTTACCGATCCAATCGTAGTGTTTGCCTTGGAGACCACATAGTAAACTCTTACGTTGTCCACGGGTGGCACCTCGTGCCAATTCGCTTGTCGCTTTTTTGTATTCCATGCGACCGCTGTAAGAAGCGACAGCTAATTGGAGTTGGGGTAATGGATACAGCTCGGAATATTTAGATAGTTTGTCATCGAATATTCTTCTTTTTTTCAATTCAGTTATAAAATATTGCCTGTTCTTTTCATTTTCTTTATCTTGCTCCGCTTGTTGGCGTTCTTGTTCTGCTTGTTGGCGTTGAGCCTCTTGTTCAAATTCAAGCATTCTCTGTTTTTCTAATTCTTCTTTACGGGCTCGTCTTTTTTCTGATTCTTTTTGTTGTGCGATTGCCGCTTGATGAGCTTCCTCTCGCTTACGAGCTGATTTTTCCTGAGGGGTTTCCTCTGCTGTGGTACGTTCTTGTTTTGTTTTCTCTTGGTTCACTATTTCAGCTTGTTTAGCTGCTGCTTTTTCGGCTGCTGCTTTTTCAGCTGCTGCTTGCTTTTTCATTTCTTCCTGACGTTTTTTCTCAGCAGCAAGACGTTGTTGTCTTTCTTTCTCTTTTTGTGCCTTTTTCTGTTGTTCGATACGGTTAATTTGTGACTGGTAAGGGCTCAGGTTCTCATCAAGCTTTTTCGCAGCCTGACGAATTTTGTCAGCATCATCACCACTGTAAACATATTTCAGGTCGCTATAGAGTGTTTGGGTGTCGTGGGAAATTTTGATGCCATGATAGCCAGAAACATGTTTATATCGTTTCAGGATCGGGTCGGCATAGTTTCTGGCATCTTGTAATATCTTTTGTTTTTGCTCTTGTTCTTGTTTTTCTTTTTCGTCTTGTTTCTTCATTGCTGAGTCAACCAGATCACCGCCGACTTTGACAACATCGCCAAGGCCGAAAGCATTTGCGTTATTTTCAATCGCTGAATAAGAGAAGCCAATCAAAAATAAGAAACATGATTTGGTCAATAAACGCTGCCCGCTTTTTAGCAATGTTTTATTCTTTAAAAGAGAATTGTTTTTTTTCGATTTATATTCATACCGCATTTCCAACATATTGTTAAAGGCAGATTGATTTTTTCAATGTTTGCATTGAAAGTTGCCCATCAAAAGAAGGTTCATAATAAATCGAATGTCCGGTATATCAATAGAAATATTGCTGTTATTTGATGATTTTTAAAGAAATTATGGCTAATTTTCTAATGACGGGATAAATAACAGTACTGCATACTGTTCAGGGGGAATCTAAATTATTTTAATGATAACTGGGTTGAGTGGTTTATATCTTGGTTATCATCATGTGGAGTGATTTAAAGGTTTTTGAGAATGAGTCGGCAATAAAAAGACCTGCTCATTCCTGAGCAGGCCGAAACAGTATCATTTGGATTGTAGACAGTGGATTGTGTTTGAGCATTATGCGAGTTTCTTTAACAATGCCTGAGCGACGGCTTCTGAGCTGGCTGGGTTTTGGCCGGTGATCAGCAGACCATCTTCAACTACATAAGGTGCCCAGTCATCGCCTTTCTCATATAGGCCGCCCAGTGCTTTAAATTCATCTTCAATCAAAAACGGCACCACATCAGTCAGTTGCACCGCGGCTTCTTCGCTATTGGAAAAACCAGTGACTTTGCGTCCTTGAATCAGCGGGGTTCCGTCGGCTGCTTTGACATGACGCAGGACGCCCGGCGCATGACAGACAAAGCTGATTGGTTTGTTGGCACGCTCGAAGCTTTCAATGAGCTGAATGGAGTCTTGTGAGTTGGTCAGATCCCAAAGCGGGCCGTGTCCGCCTGGGTAAAAGACCGCATCAAAATCTTGTTGTTTGACGCTTGCCAGCTTAACGGTATTGGCAAGAGCCGCCTGTGCTGCCGGGTCTGCTTTAAAACGGTGCGTCAGCTCTGTTTGAAAATCAGGGAGATCACTCTTCGGATCGAGTGGTGGCTGTCCGCCCTCTGGTGAAGCGAGAACCACTTCGGCACCGGCATCGAGGAAGCTGTAGTATGGGGCTGCGAATTCTTCGAGCCAGAAGCCGGTTTTTTCACCGGTGTTGCCGAGTTCACTGTGTGAGGTCAGAACCATTAAAATCTTCATGATTATCTTCCTATTAAAGTCATTGTTGTTTGTGTTTGTTGTTTGAGTCCGGGAGCTTTTTACTGGCTCAGAAACTCTTCCAGTTGAGTCTGTTTATCGGCATAAGGTGCGCGTAGACGCAGGCTAGATGCGCCTTCCTGACTTTGAATGACAATTGGTTTTGCATGGCTGAAACGACGGAAGCCGTGAATACCATGATACGCGCCAATCCCGGATGCACCAACGCCGCCAAAAGGCAGATCTTCAATCGTCACATGCGTCATGACATCATTGATGACCAGCCCGCCTGAGGTAGTTTGGTTGGCAAACTGGGCTTGTTGCGTCTGGTTCTCTCCGAAATAATAAGCTGCCAGCGGGCGAGGGTGTTGATTGATGTAGTCAATCGCATCTTCCAACGCTTGATAGGTTTTGACCGGTAAGAGCGGGCCGAAAATTTCTTCTTGCATAATTGCCATCTCATCGGTGACATCAAGTACCAGATGTGGCGCAATTTTGCGGCTGGATACATCAAAATCGACTTCTCCCGATGGCGCCAGACTGATCACGCGAGCCCCTTTTTGTTTTGCGTCTTCAAGGACATGAATCAGCCGTTGATAATGTCGTTCGCTGATTATCGCGGTGTAATCCGGGTTTGTCTGTAGCGTCGGAAAGCCTTGTTGCATAAATTTTTGGGCGGCATCGATGAGTTGTTCCTCAGACTCTTGAGGGAGCAGAATGTAATCCGGGGACAGGCAGATCTGGCCTGCGTTAAATGTTTTAACCGTCAGCGTTCTTGTGATTGCTGTGGGTAAATCAGCATCCGGTGCGATAACGACCGGTGATTTGCCGCCGAGTTCGAGGGTGACCGGAACCAGATTCTCTGATGCTGCCCGCATCACTTGTTTACCGACTGTGGTGCTACCGGTAAACAGTAGGTGATCAAACGGTAATGAACTGAACTGTTGTGCAATTTTGCTATCGCCCAGCACCACGACAAATTCCATCGGGTCAAAGTAACGCCCGACCAGTTCGGCGACCAATTCCGATGTTCTCGGCGTCAGTTCCGACGGTTTGAGCATCACGGTGTTGCCTGCAGAGAAAACCCCTGCCAGCGGGCCAAATGAAAGGTTGAGCGGAAAATTCCATGGACTGATGATGCCAACTACGCCCAGTGGCTGAGGTTGAATTCGGGCTTGCATACCTTGTTCAACATCGACTGTTTCGGCGACCATCCATTCTGCAACATGTTCTGCTGCGTATTGGAGTGCCCGCATTGATGTAACAATATCGGCTACCATTGACTGATAAGTGCTGCGGTGTCCAAAGTCTTCACTCATCGCTTGTGCCAGAGCGACCCGGTTCTCTTTTAGTAAACGAATCGCCCGCAGGAGACGGTCCTGACGTAATTCAGCATCCGCTGGGCCGGATTTCAGATGAGCCCGTTTCATGCTGCTGAGAATTGAGTTCATCTCATGAAAAGATGAGGTATCGGAAGAATCGAGGTTCGCTGCTGTGACCTGAGCGGATGATGTTTGTACAGACATATGGACTCCTTAATAAAGCTGACAGTGTTGGTCGAACATGGCGTGTTTTACAACGTCACTTTTTCAACATAACTGAGTCGTTCGATTGCTGTGCTTGAGATGGGAAAAGCATATATGAGAGTGGCCTCATTGGCCTAACAAGGTTATTTTAGATGGGGTATAAATATTTTTATGGCCTTTTGAGGTGCAGGAGTTGCGATGTCACTGGTCCGTTTAAGAACATTTGTGGAAGTTTATCGTCAGCGCTCGATCAGCGCGGCGGCAAGAAATTTGAATCTGACTCAACCGGCAGTATCACAGCATATTGCCGGGCTGGAAGTGGCAGTCGGGAGAAAGTTATTTACCCGCGAAGCCTCCGGGGTTGAGCCGACCACTGCTGCTGATGAACTGGCGGTCGATATCGGTGATAAGTTGGATGCCGTCGAATCAGCGCTCGCACAGGCGCGAGCTCGTTCCGTGAATATGGAGGGGGTACTGCAAATTATTGGTCATGCTGATTTTATGGCTGAAGTGATCGCCCCGCGTTTGTTGCCATTATTACAATCGGATATTCGGGTCAGAATGCATGCCGGTGACGGTGATCTGGTGCATCACATGCTGGTGGAAGGTCACTGCGATCTGGGATTTACCGCCCATCCGGTGACGGATAAACGCCTGCGCAGCGAAACCGTTATGGAAGCTCCGGTGATGGCCGTTGCCGCGCCGGAAATTGCGGCCAGAATCTCTCAGGCAGAGGATTTGACACAGGCCTTGCTCAATGAGTCGATGCTGACTTACAACCTTGAGTTGTCGGTGATTGATCGCTGGCTGAAGAAGAATAACATTCATCTGGGCAGCCATCCCCCTGCGTTGGTCAGTCAGGATTTACGGGCACTACGTAGTTTACTGATGCAAGGGTTTGGCTGGACAGTGATGCCGGACTATTTGTGCCACGAACAAATCCTGCGGGGAGAGCTGCAACAGATCAAAGCCCCGATAGCAGACACGCGACTAGAGTATTATATGGCATGGGCTCCCAGCGCCTTACGACAACCGCGGATCGCCCACGCGCGGCAGACGCTCCTTTGGTTGTTGAATTCACAGCACTTATAGGTGTTTCGTGATTGATACTTGTTATAAGTTATGATTATATTGATATTTTTGTTATTTTTGAGGGACATAAACGCTTGGATAGCGTTGTTTCAACGTATTGGTTTTCTCTAAGGTTTAAAATCGACTATATTCATTATGGGGGTTAAAAAACTTCTTATTTACAAGATGCTTACAATGAATTGTGTGGTTGATATTAATGTTTTTAACGTCATGAAGTGGGTGGAGTATGAAAGAGATTTTTGTTGAGCTATTGAGTTTTTTGTTTTCCAAAAAAAGCCGAATAATTTTGCTTCCTTTTTTATTGGTTTTATTTCTTTTGTCCGGTTTGTTTGTGTTCTCCAGTGGTTCCAGCTGGGCACCTTTCATCTATGCAGTTTTCTAAAAATCTATGGGCAAAGGCGATGTTCATATTTTCTCTGTAATGATTAGTTGTCTCATTTTGCTTTGATTTTTGTAAGTAAGTGGTTACTTATTTTTTGGATATTTTGATAATTGCTCTCTGATTTAGATGATGAAAAGGATTCAATCAATATGATTTCATGGGTGCGTAATAGCCTTCTGATGCTATTAGGTGTGGTCTTAGCATTGATTCTTGGGGAAGGGCTTGTACGTTTGGCGACGATGAGTCAAGAGAATTATGTCATTGAAATGTGGCGTTATGCTAATTTGCTGAAAGAGAAAAGCCCAGACCCGGATATCGGACATCAGCATATACCAAACCGTTCTGCGACGTTACAGAACGTCACGATTCAAATTAATAGCCTGGGAATGCGTGGTCCTGAGCCGGATAAAACATCTGCTCATCGTGTTGCGATTGTTGGTGACTCAATTGCTCTGGGATGGGGCGTAGAAGATAAAGATAGCCTCAGAGGGCAATTAAAACGTGAGTTACCAGCCGATGTTGATGTAGTGAATGCCGGTATCGGAAACATGAACTTAAATCAGTCGGTGACATTATGGGAATCTATTGGAAAAAATCTGTCGGCAGATACCCTTGTTGTGCTTGTTACGCCCAGATCTACAGCGCAAGTTACGACTCAATCACTTGGATGGTTGGTCGAACATAGTGAATTGGCGGCGCTTGCATCTACATTTATCCAGCAAATTATCAGTGGAAAGTTTGGTAAAGATGCTTTACTCGATGGGTATCGTAAGCAGTGGCAAAGTGAGACTGGTCAGATGGTATTGTCTCAGGCATTTAATCAGCTGAAACAGCTCCAAGATAAAACAGGCAGCCAGATTATTATTGTCTCAATTCCTGAGATGCATGATTTTAATCATTATCAATTTTCATTTATGGAAGAGATAACCCAAAAATTTGCTCAGCGGTACCATTTTGATTTTATTAATCCCTTACCGATGTTTCAGGGGGCTCCGACGTCATCATTCTGGGTCTCTCAAAACGATATTCATCTGAATAAGAAAGCATTGGGAATTATCTCTGACTTGGTCGCTGAAAAGATAAAAAAGGAGCTTGGGGATGATAAATAATACGCTTATAGGGATTCAACAGATCCGTATCAGACTTTTGGCTCTCGGCTGCGGATTGTTGATGTTTTCTGCTGTGATGAGTTTCGTCAAAGAGACAATATGGCTATGGACTGTTCCATTTGCTGTGATTGTATTGTTGTATGCCTTGATTGCGCCAATGAAGCTGCAATTTTTAATCAAAACTTTTGATAAAATTCATACCTTGATAGGAAAAGGATTATTCTGGGTCTTGTTTTTTATTTTTATTACACCGCTGAGTTGGTTATTGCGTCTGTTCCGTCCAAAGTTGATACCGTTAAAAATAGATAAAAATATCTCTAGTTATTGGGGCGAACCAGAAAAAGACACGCTTACCTCAGATGATTTTACAAAGCAATTCTAAAGGACTGAATTGATGGCCTATATTCTTGGTATTTCAGCTTTCTACCATGACAGTGCTGCTGCATTAATTTGTAATGGTGAGATCATTTCAGCTGTTCAGGAAGAACGTTTTAGTCGAGTGAAGAATGATGATGGGTTCCCACGACATGCGATTGAATGGATTTTACAAGAACACAATATTACGATGGAAAATATCGATTATGTGATTTTTTATGAGAAACCATTTAATAAGTTTGAAAGAATTCTGGAGACTTGTATACGTTTTGCTCCTAGGGGATATCAGTTATTTAGTCAGGCAATTCCGGTTTGGTTGAAAGATAAATTATTTCAGAAAGTAGCGTTGAAAAAACAGTTGGCTGAGCTTAAAGGGGGAGGGCTTTGGAATCAGAAGCTACTCTTTTCTGACCATCACCTTTCTCATAGTGCTGCTGCTTTTTATCCGTCTCCTTTTGAATCTGCCGCTATATTAACGATTGATGGGGTCGGGGAATGGGCGACAACAACAATATCAATAGGGGCGGGAAAGGATATTCGCAGAGTTAAAGAGATGTCGTTTCCTCATTCTTTCGGAATGCTATATTCTGCGATAACGGCTTTTCTGGGATTTAAAGTTAATTCTGGTGAATATAAGATCATGGGGCTTGCTCCTTATGGTCAGCCTGTCTATAGCAATCTGATCAAAGAAAATCTAATTAATATTAAGTCAGATGGCAGCTTTCGGCTGAATATGAAGTATTTTCGCTTTGCAACTGAGCTTCGTATGTATAGTCCGGAACTGGTACGCCTATTCGGAATATCAGCCAGGTTACCGGAAAGTCGTTTAGAACAAGTTCACATGGATATAGCCGCGTCTATTCAGGCCGTCACTGACGAGATATTTTTGGCTCTGGCTCGCTATGTCAGAGAGCTCACCGGAGAAGTCAACCTGTGTTTGGCTGGTGGTGTCGCGTTGAATTGTGTAGCCGCTGGAAAAGTTCTGAAAAGTGGGATATTTAAGCGAATCTGGATTCAGCCCGCTGCTGGAGATGCCGGGAGTGCGTTAGGGGCTGCACAAGTCTGTCATCATATGTATCTTCAATCCCCCAGAACACCTATATCGGATTATATGCCTTATTTTGGGCCGGTATTTGAACAGGATATAGCGTTGGTTCAATTAGATTGTATGGATGCCCAGTATCGTCTTGTGTCGGATGAGCAGCTATTTCAATTAACGGCTGGTGCTTTAGCTGATGGTAAAATTGTTGCTTGGTTCCAAGGGAAAGCTGAATTCAGTCCCAGAGCGTTAGGAAATCGCTCTATTCTGGCTGATCCCCGGGAGCCTGATTTGAAGCGCGATCTGAATCTAAAGATTAAATATCGTGAGTCATTCCGGCCTTTTGCTCCGGTGATATTGGAAGAATATGCAAGTGAATGGTTTGATATTGAAGATGCTTCGCCATATATGAATTTTATCTATACGGCCAAAGACGGTGTCAACCACAAACTACCATCCGTTATTCATGTTGATGGGACGGCAAGGCTTCAGACCGTGTCTGAGCGTACGAATCGACGTTTTTATCAGTTGATGAAACAGTTTTATGAAATAACCGGATGCCCGGTCTTAGTCAACACAAGCCTGAATGTCAGAGGAGAGCCAATGGTTCTGTCTCCTGAAGATGCATTTAACTGTTTCATGAATACCGAAATCGATATGTTGGTCATTGGTAACGTCGTGCTTGATAAACATGAGCAAACCAGCCAAAAGTATCATAAATATAACTACGATTTAGACTAAGCGAATTTTATTCGGTGGAGTTCAGATAGCCATATGCTTTTCCAGTTACCTGTTTTTTTGCTGTTTTTTACATCAGTTTTGTTTACTGTCCGTTTAGTTCGTGACAATTGGTGGCAAAAGATAATTCTTTTGCTTTGTAGTGTCTTTTTCTATGCATATTGGAATGTTCATTATATTTATGTATTGGTTTTCTATATTTTTCTGGGCGTTTTATCATGTCAGCTGCTGATCCAGCGACAAAAATTCCTGATTTTTTTAGTGATGATTAGCTTAATTCCTTTGGTGTTTTTTAAATATACTAATTTTTTGCTAGGCAGCATTGGATTAGATATGAAGCTTAATTTCGGCCTGCCATTAGGACTTTCGTTCATTACTTTTACATTGATCAGCATGATGGTTGATTTTTCACGCTCTTCTAAAAAAAAGTTCACGATATTAGACATTAGCCTCTATATTAGTTTTTTTCCCCATTTAATTGCAGGACCGATTTTAAGAAGTCGAGAGCTAATTCCCCAACTCTCTAAGATCAAAGTGTCTTGGCAGAATATTGTTTATAATCTTCCTCTGTTTTCAATTGGTATGATAAAAAAAGTGTTGATCGCAGATCAGATCGGGGCTTATGTTCATCCTATATTCTTGAATCCGGAATCACATGATAGTTTTAGTCTATTGCTTGCTGTGATTGGATTTAGTATTCAGATTTATTGTGATTTCAGTGCCTATTCGGATATGGCGATTGCAACCGCAGGCGCGTTGGGGATCCAGTTTCCTGAAAATTTTCGTTCTCCTTATTTAGCCCACTCTCTTACGGAAACATGGAAACGTTGGCATATGACCTTAAGCTTTTGGCTGCGAGATTATGTTTTCATTCCGCTGGTACGCTACTTCCGTAATATTTTACCTTATATGCCGATTTTCATCACGATGCTGGTTTCGGGTTTATGGCATGGTGCGAACTGGACTTTCGTTCTGTGGGGAGGACTTCAGGGAGTCATCATGATCTTGGAAAAATACAGCGGGTACGAACGGTTTGTGATTGCAAATAAATATGTGAAACCATTAGCGATTATACTGAATTTTACGGTTTGGACATTATTATTAGTATTGTTTCGTAATCCATCGGTTGATATGGCGGTATCTTATTATCAGGCATTATTTTCTTTTCATATTGAACCGATTACGTCTAAGGAGTTCGTTATTCTGACTTTAATTGTATTAACACTAGCACTACATGCATTTGATAGTGCTGATTATATACGAACTAGATTAATGAAAGTTCCACTTTATCTATCAGTTCCAATAATGATTATGATTGTTCTTGGTTGCTCGATGGTTGCTGCACAGAAGCCTGAAAGCTTTTATTACTTTGATTTTTAATAATATTATGAAGAAATTTAAATTTTTAATTGTATTGTTTTTTTTGATTTCACTACTTGGTTTACTTGTTGATGCGGGGAGTGATTTATTACTATATGCTAGAAAATATCATCTATCGGTAAGTAAAAAGAATGATTTTATCAATGGATTGCCAGAACATTTAGATCATCAATTGTATGCTAAATATTATGATGATAATCATACACTTAAATATAGATATCTTCCATATGTTGGGGATGTCATTCAACCGGGTGATTATGGTATATATAAAATTAATCAGCTTGGTAAAAGAGAATATGATTATGACACTTCCAGTGTGAAAACTAAAAAATTATTAGTTTTAGGGGCATCTCAAGCTTTCGGTTTCTATAATTCATCTGATAAAGCATTAGTTGCTTATCTTAGTGCATTACTGCCTGAATATGAAATTGATAACTATTCATCTCCGGGACAAATGGTTTCTCAAAACCTTGCTAATTGGCAAAGGATTCACGAAATGACAGGAGAATATTATGATTTAGCAATTATTGTTAATGGTCCATTTGATTATGTAACTGAATATAATAAATTTATCACTAGAAAGAATAATGAGATAAAAAATCAAATTGCATTTTCCTATCTTATGGATTTAGTGGAAAAAAAGATTGACAGTATAATGTCAGACTCAACAGTCTCAATCGATGGATATTATAATAAATTAATACCAAATAAAATAATGGGTGATTTTGAAGACATAATTAATTATGGTGCTAGTTTGAATACGAAGACGTTAGTTTTTATCCCTCCGGTTGTTTGGGGGAATAAAGCTAATGTAGATAATATTGGTGAAAATATTACAAAGAATGCATTCCTGAATTCTGTAGCAAGGAATTTGTCTGATTTATCTATAAAAAATAGTAATGTTATCGATATGTCTAATGTATTTGATGATATGAATGAACAGTTTTTTATAGATTTTAGTGCGCACTTAACGCCTAATGGGAATCATCTGCTTGCTAAAAAAATAGTAAAATACATCAAACAGATAGATAATGAAAATAATTAATATTATTTGTTCATTGTGATATATTTATTAATTAAGTTGATGGTATCGATTTGTTTGAATGAATCGGCATCTGAAGAAGATATGTAAATATTATACTCATCTTCAAGAAATAATGTTAATTCAGCAATGTCAAGTGAGTCGAATCGATTTGACTCAATAAGTGAATCATCATCACTAATGTTGACGTCGTTTTTTTCACCATTTTTTTTAAGTAAAGATATAACGAAATTTCTTATTTTTTCTTTTTCCATTGTTTCCTCAAGCTTATTTACATATTTTTAGTTCATATGACTCATGGCTCTACTATAACACTTATACTATAGTTCGTTTTTAGATATCTACCATAAAATTCATATTTTTATGATTATTTATTCCCAAATGATTTATCTTGATGCATCTAGTCGTTATTTATGGTGTAAATGAAGAGAAAGGACAGACACCATATACTTTCTGAGTGGGACGTGGGAGACTGAACACAGCTTAATGCTGAGGTAACATTGTAGTGAATAAACTGATCTGATTAACACTCGGCACAGGGTTGTGAGTTGATTTGGTCTGAATCTTGGAGAATATCGGTAAGTGCAATGACAGAACAGCAGCAAACAAAATCATCAGGGGTGCATCTGTGGGTTTATAAACTCATTGCGGTCGTCAGTCTGATTCTAGCGATTATCGGTGCCATTTTACCGGGCCTGCCCACGACAGAATTTGTGATTTTATGTGCGTGGGCCTCGGCAAAAGGCTCTCCTACGATTCATCGTTTTCTTATGTCAAAGCCCTTTTTCCGCAACATGATAGAGAACTGGCAAAATGGCAAAGTCATTTCCAGAAAGAATAAGATTCTGTCAGCGTTATCGATGTCGGTCTGCCTACTGATTCTACTGTTACACAAGGTGGCTTTCGTCTGGGTCGTTGTATCGACCATCGGTATGTTGATTGGCAGCTACTACATCTGGAGGCGTCCGGAGAAGATGCCGGAAACACCGGATCTCAGTCAGGAAGAACGTTAAGCCTGATGAATCAAAGCTTGCAATGTTAGGCGTTGCGCATTGTGGCGTCTGTCCCCGCTATTTGTATTTGCTTTCCCATTGTGCCTGTCCTTGCAATCAATCGGTAATCCTGCCTGTCCACGCAATCACGTTATTCACCTTATAGCGTCTGTCCTCGCAATCATAACGTCAGTCCCTGTAATTCCGTCTGTCCTCGTAAGGTCTGTCTTTCTTATGCCGCCTGTCCTCGTTATGAATGGCAATGAATTGCGCATCATTGATGCTTTCTTCTCTATCTTTTTATAAAGCTCTCGTTCATAATACGAACGCTAATAATTCTTATTTGTTTTCTGGTGTGTTATATGACCTTAGTCTGGACGTTATTAAAGGGAAACACGTTCAAGTTTCTGACAGCGATTCTGTTGAGTGCGTTGAGTGCCGGGGCCGGGGTGGCGGTGATTGCGATGATCAGCCGGGTTTCATCAGCTGATGTGATTACGGGGCAGGATGTTGCTTTACTGTTCGTCCTGATTCTGCTGTTATTTGGCTTAAGTTTTTTCTCTCAGGCAATGCTGACATCGTTAGGCCATCACGTGGTGTATCGGCTGCGATTGCACTTGTCTCAACGGGTGTTAAAAACCTCGGTCGAGCGAATTGATCAACTTGGCCAACCCGCGATTCTGGCAGCTTTAACCAAGGATGTGACGTCGATTAGTCAGGCGTTTAACAGCCTACCATTTGTGGTCTATGGTGCTGCAGTTCTGCTGTGTTGTTATGGCTATCTGTTACAGCTTTCACTGCCATTTTTCCTCTGTACGTTGATGATGACCATCCTCGCAGTGCTGATTGCCCGGCAACTGATGTCGGCATCAAGACAGTTGAAGCGAGAAGTACGGGAGAATGACGATCAACTCTATGACCGTTATTCCGGTTTATTACTGGGACGCAATGAGTTGAAACTCAGCCGTCAACGTCGCAGTAGTTTCTTTAGCGACGGTTTAAAACCCGTTGTCAGTAAGGCGTTAGGGCTGGAAGTTAAAGCCGATCGATATACGGTCTTAAACGGCAGTTGGGTCAATACGTCCATTTTGCTGTTGATCGCTTCAATTATTCTCATCCACAGTGTGTTTGGGGTGGGTACCAAAGAACAATTAACCACATTTGCCCTGACGATTTTGTATTTGCGCTCTCCGCTTGCCGGCATGATTGGCTCGCTGCCCAGTTTGATTTTAGGCTCTGTCGCTTACGCCAAAGTGCAGCAACTGGCGTTGCATGAGGGGACAGACGCGGTAGGAGAGCAGCCGGAGCCTGAAACATGCTGGCAATCGTTACAGATGAAAAATGTGACTTACCAATACCCGTCAGAATCCGGAGAGCCGGGTTTTGGTGTCGGCCCGATTGATTTTGAACTGAAGCAGGGCGAACTGGTGTTTTGGGTCGGAGGGAACGGTAGCGGCAAATCAACGTGTGCCCGGTTAGTGACCGGGCTTTACACGCCACATGCAGGCAAAATCGTGTTTGCCGGTCAGGAGATTAACGAAGAAAACCGCGACTGGTTTCTCAGCCATTTCTCTGTGGTATTTGCTGATTTTTATTTGTTTAAACAACTGATTAACGAATCGGGTGAAAGACCGGATTCGGCACTGGTTGAACATTATCTCAATGCGCTGTCACTGGAGCAGAAGGTGACGGTCAGCGAGGGCGAACTCAGTACCACCAAACTGTCTCAAGGGCAGCGTAAACGTCTGGCACTGTTGCTGGCCTATTTAGAGAATCGTAGCATTATCCTGTTGGATGAGTGGGCAGCCGATCAGGATCCGGCATTCCGCAAAGTCTTTTACACCGAGTTGCTTCCCGAGTTGAAAGCCAGAGGAAAAACCGTGATAGCGATTACGCATGATGATCACTATTTCTACATGGCTGACAAAATCTACCGGATTGATCAAGGACATATCATGGTAGACGATGAAACGGCTCACGATTACCCATCTCACCTTCAGAATCATACCGCTGATGAAAAGGAAGACGTAACATGCTGAGAAAAACACTGGGCGTACTGATGCTGGCGATCAGTTGTCTGAGCCAGCCTGTTGTGGCGAATGAAGTGACCCACGCTGTTTCCCTGTATGGACAGCCGAAATATTCTGCCGATTTTGACCATTTCGCCTATGCCAATCCGAATGCACCGAAACAAGGAGAATTGGTGATTGCGGAAATCGGTAGTTTCGATTCGTTGCATCAATTTATTAATCTGGGCACCAAGCCCAGAGGCTTGTTCTGGCTTTATGACAGTCTGACCGATCGCGGCCACGACAAAGATGAAATCAAAACCCGATATGGTGCCTTGGCAGAAACCATCACCATTGCTGATGATGATTCGTGGGTGACTTATAAACTGAGAAAGAATGCCCGTTTCAGCGACGGTCAACCGGTCACCGCTGAGGATGTGGCATTTTCCGTCAAACAGTACCAAACCGTGGGTCTGAGTAATATCAAATCCCGCTTTCAGAGCGTACAGTCGGTTGAGGTGCTGGGGCCGCGGGAAGTGAAGTTTAATTTTGGTAAGCACGGCAGCCGTTTACAAATTCTCAATTCCGGTAATCTGCCTGTCCTGCCAAAGCATGTTTGGCAAGGGAAAGATTTCACCAAACCATCGTTAGACATTCCGATTGGCTCCGGACCTTATCGGATTACCTCAGTCATTCCGGGACGAAGTATTACCTATGCATTACGGGATGATTATTGGGGGAAAGACCTGCCGGTCAATCGTGGCAAATATAACTTCAAAACAATTCGGGTTGAATATTTCCGTGACCGCAACGCAGCTGTGCAAGCGCTAGCAGCCGGTGAAGTGAATTACATTGCTGAGTCTAACCTGGCTCGCTGGCAAAAACTCTATCAGGGTAAGGCATTCGATACAGGGACAGTCGTTAAAGACAGGATTGATTATCAGGCACCGTCATTTGTGACTGCGTTACTGTTCAATCTGCGTGAAGAGAAGTTTGCCAACCCGAAAACGCGTGAAGCACTGGCGTACGCATTCGATTTTGAGTGGTTAAATCAACGTGCTTTTCAAGGCAAATATCAGCGTGCGGAAAGTCTGTTTAACAATAGTTTTCTCGCCTCTGAAGGGCCTGTTTCTTCATCAGAAGCCGCGGTGTTAGCACCGTTTAAACAAGAACTGCCACCGGCATTGTTCTCTGAAACCTTTCATTGGCCGACCACCGATGGATCAGGCAATGATAGGGCGAACCTGATTAAAGCAAAGCAACTGCTTGAAGCCGCCGGCTGGAAAACCGAGCAGGGGCGGCTGGTTGATGCCAATCATCAGCCGTTTGTGATTCATTTTCTGGTGCCGTCTCCGGCGATGAAACCTGTCCTTGGTGCCTATGTGCAAAATTTGAAACGACTGGGAATTGAAGGACAGATCGCGGTGCGTTCAGGTACTGAATTCTATAAGCAGTTGATGCAACATCAGTTTGATATGACGCCCATTCAATACAAAGTGCGTATTCCGCCCAATACCGAAGTCCGTTCAGCTTTATTGTCGTCATTTGCTGATGTGGCAACCAGTAACAATATTGCCGGATTTAATGACCCGGTGATTGATGCGTTGGTTAATGATTTAGTGCATGCCGACAGTTATGAGAGAACCGAAGTCTACGGCAGAGCATTGGATCGGGTCTTGAAGTGGAAATACTACTTTCTCCCGTTATGGGCCCGTAACTTCCAGCTTGTGGCGCATGCGGATTATATTCATCGGCCGAAAGTAAACCCGGCCTATGGCTATGAAATCGAATTTTGGTGGGACAGTCGGAATAACGTACAGCAGGACAGCGCCCACCCATGATGCGCCAATATGTAGTCAAACGGTTGTGTTTGATCGTGCCGACCTTGTTGACGATTGTGACGCTGAATTTCTTTTTGTTGCAGTGGCTGCCGGGGGGGCCGCTTGATGCGGTTCTCGCCCAAATGGGGGGAATGGATACAGGCACGACGTCTCTGTTTGAAAGTGAGAACACACAGTTGGACGGGCAGCAGATAGATACCCAGTTGCGCCAGAAAATCGCCAGACAGTATGGGTTTGATCAGCCGCTTTGGCAACGCTATACCGAGACTGTATGGCATTATCTGACGCTGGACCTCGGTAAAAGTTATTTTAGTGGTCAGTCGGTGGCTGCATTAATCGGGAGCAAATTGCCGACGTCTTTTTCCATCGGCTTTTGGAGTTTATTGATTACCTATGTGGTCGCGATTCCTCTCGGGGTCTGGAAAGCGCTCAATCGCGGTGGATGGCTGGATGCAGTGACCAGTTTTGTGCTGTTTCTTTCTGTGGCACTGCCGACGTTCATTATTGCAATTTTATTGATGATTTTATTTGCCGGTGGTGGTGTGTTTGACTGGTTTCCATTGCGGGGGCTGGTCTCTCCTGGATTTGCTCAGATGACACTGATGGAACAGGTAAAAGATTATCTCTGGCATATTTTCTTACCCGTGATGACTTGTGTCGCTGGCGGGCTGGCTCCGATTACGGTCTTGATCCGAAATTCAGTGGTCGATCAACTCAATCAACCTTATGTCGAAACAGCGCTCAGTATCGGTGAAAGCCGTCAGAGTGTGTTGTTTCGTCATGTATTACCCAACAGCCTACTGGTACTGATAGCCCGAATTCCAGCTGATCTACTGGCATTATTTATGGGCGGGGCTTTGTTAGTTGAAATTATCTTCTCGCTTGATGGCGTGGCGCTGCTGGCATTTGAATCCTTGTTGCAGCGGGATTATCCGGTGGTGTTGGGGATTATCTATGTCTATTCGTTGCTTGGACTGATGATGACTTTACTGGGTGATATTCTGTACCGCCTGATTGACCCGCGGATGACGTTTGAGGCGGTGAACGGATGAGATTACAAGAGAAGCATTTTAAAGTTATCAGACGAGGCAAGATTGCAGCGATGATCTTAGCTATGGTTTTCCTCATCAGTTGTCTGTCCCCCTTACTGGCCAACGATAAGCCATTGCTGATCGTGTATCAGGGGCAATGGTATTTCCCGCTGCTCCATGTTTATCCTGAGACCGAATTTGGCGGTATTTTCGCTACGGAAGCGAACTATAAAGATACGTTCGTTGCCAAAGCAATTACCCAACATGGCTGGTGGTTATGGCCACCGGTGCATTTCTCCTTCGACACGATTAACTATGATGTCAGTTTTCCATCTCCCCCTTCAGCGATGAACTGGCTGGGCGTGGATGACCAGGGGCGGGATGTGCTGGCCCGGATTCTCTACGGGACACAAATCAGTTTGCTGTTTGCGCTGGGGCTGACCTTCATTGTTGCGTTATTGGCGCTGGTTTTTGGAGCCTGTCAGGGCTACTTCGGGGGCGTTGTTGATCTGCTGGGACAGCGAATTACGGAAATCTGGGGAGCCATTCCGGCTATTTTTATTGTCATGATTATGGCAAGTCTGGTGCAGCCGGGTCCTTGGATGCTATTGCTTATCTTGTCACTGTTAGGTTGGCATCATTTGGCACAGCAGGTCCGGGCGGAAGTGTTGAAAATCCGTCAGCTTGATTACGTGCAGGCAGCAATCATTGCCGGTGTTTCCGACCGACGCATTATTTTCACCCACATTTTGCCGAATGCCGTCGTTGCTTTGATCAGTAATTTACCGTTTATTTTTGCCGGGGCATTAGGCGCGCTGATCACGTTAGATTTTCTCGGTTTTGGCCTGCCTGCCGGTTATCCTTCGCTGGGGGAGTTGCTGGCTCAGGGAAAGAATAATTTGCAGGCCCCTTGGCTAGGAATGATCGGATGTACCTATATTTTAGTGTTGGTGACTTCGGTAGTTTTAATCGGAGAAATGGTTCAGGAACTGGCTGCAAGGCGGAGCTCTGTTAGAGGGACAGACGTTAGAGCAGACGTTAGAGGGACAGGCGTTTCAGTAACCGTTGAAGGCGTTGCAGGGACAGACGCTTTGACAGATGCGGATATTAAAGGGACAGACACCTCAACATTCCTCAACAAAAGCTGTTCACTACGGGGACACACACCTGAATGCGCTAGCCACACACCGAACTCTGACTCCGAAACGGAAGGGGGAGACGGGCGTGCTTAAATGTTGTGAGCTTTCATTCTCGATTGGTTCTCAAACGTTGTTAAATGATGTCAGCTTTGAACTGTCCGCCGGTGAGACGCTTGCGATTGTCGGAGAAAGTGGGGCCGGGAAGACGCTGTTATCGAAATTGATGACGGGGCTTGCACCGAGTAACGGTTTGCACAAGGGACAGATTCTCTTTGATCATCAGGATCTGACCAAAATTACCGAAAAACAATGGAGAGCACTGCGCGGTAGTGTCATTGGTCGAGTGTCCCAGGAGCCTTTATCGGCTTTGAATCCTGTCAAACGCGCTGAATGGATACTCACCCGAGCCATTCAATTACATCAGTCCACTCGCAAACTGTCTAAATCCCAACTTCGTCAGCGCGTTGATGATTTATTGCTTCAGGTGGGATTGCGCTCTGAACATCGGAAACGTTTTCCTCATCAGTTGTCGGGAGGACAAAGGCAGCGTCTCCTGATTGCAATTGCGATCGCAAATGCACCGCAACTCTTGATTGCTGATGAACCTTCAACAGCGTTGGATGAACAAACTCAGCAGCAGATTCTGCGGTTACTGAAACGTTTGCAGCAAGAGCTGAACATTGCGATGGTGCTTATTTCTCATGATTTACAATTGGTTCGTGATATTGCTGATCAAGTGTTGGTTCTGAAACAGGGCATGATTGTCGAACAGGGCAGTACCGAACAAATTTTCTCAGCGCCGACGCAAGACTACACGCGGATGTTGTTAGAACATGAGTCATTCGGACGCCCCGAAGCTATAGTTTCTTCTCCGCTGTTACGTGTAAACGATCTCTCGGTCAGTAATATTATCGATGGTATTCATTTCGAACTGGCCTTGGGAGAAAATCTGGGGATTATCGGTGAGAGCGGGGCAGGGAAATCAACACTGGCGAAAGCCTTATTGAAGCTCGTTCCCGCAGCGGGAATGATCGAATTCGATGGCATGGACTGGCAGCGTCTGTCCCGCCAAGAACTGCGAGCACAACGCGGCAAGATGCAATTTGTCTTTCAGGATACAACGTCCAGTTTTAATCCACGCCTGACGATTTATCACTCTCTAAAAGATGCTTATTTGGCTCAGAATCATGGGCAGGCTCATACCGTGAAACAAAAGCTCAGTCAGGCAATGCAAGAAGTCGGTCTTGATGAATCGCTGCTTGAACGTTACCCCCATGAACTCTCTGGCGGGCAACGGCAGCGAGTGATGATTGCCAGGGCGTTAATTGTGTCACCGAAGCTGTTGATTCTCGATGAACCGACGACGGCGTTGGATCAGGTCAATCGTCGTCATATTATCGCGCTGCTGCAGCGTTTACAGGCCGAACGACATTTCAGCCTCATTGTGATCAGCCATGACCAGGGGATGGTAGCAACCCTCTGTCATCAATATCTGATGTTGTCTCAAGGCCAGCAGCGAGCTTTGGGTGAGTATTCTGATTTATGTGCTGCCCGGAGTCTCTCTCATGGTGAGTATCCTGAAGATGAACACCGCAACAGCAAACACACATCATTACAGGTTGTTTAATTATGGAATCTTTAGCGCCTTTATTATCCAGACGTTCTTACTGTCGGAAGAAACTCACTTATCCGGCACCCGATGATCATGAATTGCATCGTTTATTTGAGTTGGTGATGACCACGCCGGATCATGGCAATTTGAAGCCTTGGCGCTTTCTGATTGTCAAAGGTGATAAAATGCAGGTGCTGGCAGATTCCACTTTAGAAATGTATCGTCGGCAGCTCCCTAATGGTGAACTGACCGAGAAGGCGCGGCGATCCTGTCAGGAAATCGCCAATACGCCGATGATGATTATAGCGGTGACAGACTTAAAACCGGAGCATCATGTGTCGTTGTGGGACCAATGGTTATGTGGTGGTGCAGCGGTGCAAAATATTATGACGGGGCTACATCTGATGGGATACGGTGGTTTTTGGTATACCTTTCTGGCTGGTGATGAGCTTAAGCCTATACTGGGGATGCAACCGGAAGATCAGGTACTTGGCGCGATATCCGTCGGCACACCGAAAGAACGGTTTGTCCGCCCCGTAGAACGACAGTCCCCGAATAAGTACTGTTTTGAATGGCAGGGGTTGGCAGAACAACCAACGCCATATTTCGAAGATTAGGGGCTTACGGGGACAGACTGATTAAAGCTGGATTTATTCGGGGGACAGACTGATTAACAAAAATGAGATTTTTGCTGGGACACACGAAATATGGTGTTTATCTGGGCACACAAAATAAGCCACATCACCTTAAATCCACAGGTGTTATGGGGACAGACTGTTTTGTTATCTGGACACACAACAAGCTACATCGCCTAAGTTACATCACCTTAAATCCACTGAGTATGTCATTCTTGAGCAACATAAAAGTTACATAGAAAAAAGTTACATCACACGTACCCTCGCCATCGGACTATTTTTCTGACCCATCACTTGAGGCAGACTCATATCATCATCCTTCACTAGGAATTTTTATGACGATTGCCCGAACACAGCTCGTTTCCCCTGACATCACATCATACTATCATTGTGTGTCTCGCTGTGTTCGGCGCTCTTTCCTCTGTGGCGACGCCCCACTCACTGGTATATCTTATGAACACCGTCGCCATTGGGTAGAGCAACGTATTTTGGCTTTAGCCCGAATTTACTGTATTGATATTTGTGCTTATGCGGTGATGAGTAACCACTATCACTTGGTTGTCCATATTAATCGTGCAAAAGCCCTGCAACTCTCAGAAAGAGAAGTGATTGCCAGATGGGGACAAGAACATCGACTACCACCATTAATACAGGCCTATCTTCAGGGACAGCTTTCAGCATCTGAATATCCAGCGTGTCTGAAGCTGATTAGTCTTTGGCGTGAGCGTCTTTACTCACTCAGTTGGCTAATGAAAGAGCTGAACTATTACATTGCTTTGCGGGCTAATCAGGAGGATCAATGTCGCGGGCATTTTTGGGAGGGTCGATTCAAATCTCAGGCGCTGTTAGATGAAAAAGCCTTGTTGGCAGCGATGACGTATACCGATTTGAATCCTGTCCGGGCTAATATCGCTGAAACGCCAGAGACCTCGGAATATACGTCATTCAAGAGGCGTGTTGACGTATTAGAAAATAACCAAGAGACCCCTTCAGGTTTGTTTCCATTCATCGGGTATCTGTCTCAGGAGCGAGCCGATGGTATTCCATTTCGTCTGATCGATTATATTGAATGGGTGGATTGGATGGGGCGTCAGATGCGAGAAGGAAAGCTTGGTCACATCAATAAAAAACAACCTGATATCATCAGTCGTTTATCTCTGAATCAAATCGATAGCCTTCAT
>NZ_JCARSY010000025.1:0-54982 GCF_059641415.1 Vibrio rubrogenes | reverse complement strand
TCGACAATGCTTTGATTGTCCTGTTGCTCACCGATTGGTGGGCAACATTGTTTATATCTCCTCCCTTTTTATTCTTATCCTCTCTTAGAATCCTGATTTCATTGCACTCAATAGGGTTGCGCTGCGATACCCGTCAGCATAGAAATATTTCTCTTCTGAACAGTCCCGTTCTCTCAATATTATGTCTTTGATTGATATATCGTTATGATTCACTTTTTATCATTGCTCTTTCGGTCACAAGATATTTTGCCGGTTCTCACCTAAGCTTTTATTGTCTCACTCGAATATAGTGAGTAATCAATGGATCAAGAGCTTTGTAAGCTGTTGTTGAAGATGGCAAATTTGGGGATTAACCAGTGAGCAGGGTGGAGCGATGATCGTGGTGTTGCGTCGAGGGTAAGGAGTCAATGATGAAAATACAATCTGCGTGCGTCGCTGTGACATTGATCATTGGCTTGATGACTGGATGTGCAATCCAACAACAGCAGCAGCCATCACCAATGATGGCGCAACTGTATGATGGCCGCCCGTTAACTAGCCTGCAAGTAACTGATGTGCCGAAAACGGAACAAGAAGCGATTGCACGTGGTGATGCCGCGATGCGTGCGCAGCATGAGGATTTAGCGCTGTTCGAATATATTCGCGCGCTGTCATTGCCATCGGAACAGCATCGGGATCAAACCCTTTATAAGATTGGGCGAATTCATCAGTTGCATCAACGTGAAGCGTTAGCAGACAAAGCCTATCAGATGGCATTGCGGGACAATCCCGATAACATCGATGTATTGCAACAACTGGGGGTGATTTACAGTAAAAAAGGGGCGTTTGATGTAGGAAAACGTTACTTTCTCCGGGCGATTGACGTTGATCAGGAGCGTTTGAATCACCCTGCCAACCTGAGCCAGACACGCAATCCTATCGAGTGGGTGGCGGCTTTAGAGCTTGATGAACACTCCCCGACGGATGCTTATATGGGACTGGGGATTATTTATGATATGGATTCTCAGCATGAGCTGGCTCAGGCGCTCTATAAAAAAGTGCTGCATATCCAGCCTCAATCGGGCAAATTACTGCTGAACATTGGTTATTCCTATTACATGAGTGGTGACTATCTTGAGGCAAAACGCGCTACGCTTGCTGCATTGGCACTCGAGCCGGATAACCGTAGAGCGCAGAACAATCTGGCGCTCATTTATCTTGGTCATGGTAAAATACAGCGAGCGCTGAATGTGTTGATGCAGCAGATGGAAAGTTATGAAGCGTTCAATCGTGTCGGCTATTTTCTTATGATTCAGGGCGACTCCGGTAAAGCCATTCCTTATCTGCAACAAGCAATTGATGAAAAACCGTCCTACTATCAAGCCGCCCATGAGAATCTTGAAAGAGCGGTCGCTGAAGTAAACGCTTTGGCTAATCAATAATTATCGAATGGCCGGCCAGTCACATCACGACTCAAGCCCTTTCTGAATCAAAAACTGATAAGGGATTTGCTCGATTTGCGCCGCTAACAGCTGATGATCCATAAACCGACAGAAACTGGGAATATCACGTGTTGTCGAGGGGTCATCTGCAATCACCAGTAACTTCTCACCGTCTTTCATCGAACGAATGGTTTTTCTGACCATCATGACAGGTTCGGGACACCGTAATCCTTCTGCCTCTAATATGTAGTCGGCTAATGATTTATCAATGGTCATGGCAGGTAGCTTTGTTAGTCATTTGGATGTCAAATAATACTGGCGAAGAAAAAATATTCAATAACCTCTTGGCAAATGAAACTTTTTGTTTTAATTTATTTAACATGTTTGCAACATTTATGTCGGGGAGCAAGGAATGCTGAACAATATCGACAGACTGACTATCTATGCTCTGATGGGATTTATCTCTTTTGGAGTATTGGTGATGAGTACATCGGCGTCGGAACAAGCCTCTCTCATGCCGGTATGGGGAGTTATTGCTGCAATGATAGGGCTTTGGCTGGAAATCTATCAATACGACACATCCAAGCATTGATTGAAAAGTAATTCTAAAAACAATGCAATATTTCCGACACTATCCCATTTTTCTTGGGCTTCCCCGCAGTAATGCGGGATTTTTTTCTTCAATTTTAAGATTTAATAGTCATGGACAATGGCATACAAACATTTCACTGGGAGATCATCGTGTCGGTTGTCAGTGTAGCCTCTACTCTATAGGTATAGGCAGAGAAAGTTAATCGCTGCCCGAACAGAGTTACATTTTGAACAACTGTATATATAATGATAACAATTATCATTAAGCTTTGTGCCGCCTTCGCTAACTAAGTGGTATTGACAAGGTTTCTGGAAGAGCAACTGTGTGAAAAGTATCTCAATTCAAAATGTGACTACATTTGAGCACCTTGAGCTGGACTCTGATACCCATAGTTGGGTGCGTTCTGTTAACCATTGCTTTGCCGAAGATACCGTTGTAGAAACGATGTACACTCCGGGGCTTTATATAACGGTGTTGGGCCAATGTCATTACAGTTCATTAAGCAATGATTCAGAGCAACCGGATAATTTCAATTATCATTACTCTGTGGCTTTAGCCGACCAGTCGTGCCTTAGCCGGGTTCTCTTTCCAGCCAACGCGATTTGGCAAACATTCTCAATCATGATTCCTTTCGATCAGCTTCCTGCATTTGGAATTACCGACCTGAATGAGCCGGCTACTCATTTTCGACCTGAAGCAAGGCTTTCCGTGTTAGGGGCCATATCGGGTGATATATTGCGCTGCTGTGAGTCTGTCTGGCAATGTGATCTGAAAGGTCTTGAAAGGCAGCTATTTATCAAAGCAAAAGCACTTGAGGTGTTGGCATTGTTTCTCCACAAGCGCAGAGAGTCTGGCCTGAATCCATTATCATCCCGACTCTCTATATTGAATGATGTACTTTGCCATATCGAGAATCATTTAGATCATGACTGGACGTTATCTTCGGTGGCGAGTTTAGCTCGAAGCAATCAAACCTATATCAAGCAGGATGTTAAAGATTTATTAGGTATGAGCTTTCGCAAATGGTTGAACAAAAAGAGACTGAATGCTGCTGTTGATTTGTTATCGAGTGATGTTCCTATCAGCCAAATTGCGACTGATATTGGCTATAAGAGTCAGGCACACTTCGCGACGCTGTTCAAAAATGAAATTGGCATGACACCGAGTGAATACCGTCAATCGTTACAACTCAGTAATAAAATTGGCGGTTTTTGAAAGGAATGTGACCTCATTCGAAAGCGCTCTACAGTACAACTATTATAAAATCCTCCCCATGCAAATGATATTACTTATGAAACTCATTCTCATTCGTTAGGTTGTATCATCGTCTAAAGTTATACATCAACAGCTTTGTAGTGAGTGTAGAGCTGTTGATGCAGTGGATGTCAGATTAAAAAAACAATGAAAAGCATAAAACGCCCGTGGATAATGCTAGCCAGCATTTACATTACTCAATATATCGGTATTGCATTCATACTTTCGGCTGCTGTGGCGATTTTACGGCAACAAGGGATTGAGTTAGACAAATTAGCACTTCTGAATCTTGTGGCTTTACCTATGGTTGGTAAAATTTTTTATGCTCCAATTATTGATAAGTACCGTCTCTTATTTCAGGGGAAATACCGAAGTTGGTTAATTTTCTCTAATGCCGGAATGGTTCTACTCTTGTTGATTATCGGAAATATGGATATTTCACAACAGTTTACCGGGATTTTGCTCATCATTGGGTTGTATGTTTTATTTATGAGCATACAAGATGTTTCCGTTGATGGATTATCCTGTAAACTGTTCTCCCCTGAAGAACGAAAGTTTGCCAGTAGTGTACAATTTTCTGGCAATCTGTTGGGGAATATTATTGGTGGTGGAATTTTACTTGTTTTTTATCCTTGGCTGGCATGGCAAGGTTCTTTCCTGGTTCTATCGGGGTTGACAATTATCGCTTTATTACAAGTCTGTTTATATCAGGAGTCAGAATATAAAAAAACAGAAGACGATATAAGTAATTATCAAAAAATTAATGGTCACCTTATTCAAGACATTCAACAGTTTTTTTTCAAGCATAAGTATTGGTTTATCATCTTAGCACTTTACCCATTATCATCAACTTGGGGTTTTGCGTTGCTCAATTCTATTCTTGTTGATAGTGATTGGCAGCTACCCGAGATAGGGTTCTCAATTAAAATTTTCGGTTCTCTTGTCGGGCTTGTTTCTGCGATCTTAGCAGCACCTTTGATCACGAAAGCCGGGAAAAAGAATGCGCTGATGATCGTGTTATGTTTACAAATTCTTGCTTTGTTTCTTATGGTGTTACCTGCACTTGGATATACCGATAAAATAACGGTATACCTCGTCATTACCGTCCATTTCGTCAGTTTTCCGGCGTTACTCGTCATTTCTGCAACTATTTTTATGGACAACGCATCTATAACATCACATAAGGCGACTTTCTTTACCTTACAGATCAGTGTTGCATCTTTAATTGGCTTTTTCTATTCATGGGCAAGTATGGCTATCGCAAAATATATTGGCTATGTTGCGACAATCATTATGGGCTCATTGATTGCTGTTTTCTTTATTAGTTTTATTTGGTTGTTGCTCTCTAAAATAAATATTGAATATTCGATCAAATTAAAAGAAAAACATGGTTGATTTTTAATATTTATTTTAATTCTGATTGCTGAGTTTGCTCAGTAAATTATGGTATTTTTTGAGTTATTAAACCTTATTTTTATTTGTATATAAAAATATATTAGGAAAGGAAGTCCCTCATCATGAATAAATATTGCAGTGATATTCGAACCCGTTCATCAAATCATAAATGCTTACTCGCTATTGGACTTGCCGGTATCGGTGGGGTTCCTTTTTCGTCAATAGCGAGTCCGGAAACAGACGTGATGGACGTGTATGTCGTAACGGGCGAGAAAATAGATAAAAATATTAAGAATGTCACGACGGGCGTCACCGTCATTTCAGAAGAACAGTTGGAATCGGGGCAATACAATAAAGCGAAAGAAACCGCTGTTCTTGCACCTAATGTTATTGCCAGCTCGTTCAGCAATATTTCGATACGAGGCATTTCCGGTGGCGGTGCTGCTACAGGCGGGCTTGCCTATTTAACCGGGGCTCGTGCTCGTGTTGTGACCGTAGTTGATGGGGTTACCCAAGACTATTCTGGGTATAACTTTAACCCGGTAACCCTTTGGGATGTTGAGCAATTAGAGGTGTTGAGAGGTCCTCAATCTACGGCTCAAGGCTCCAGTGCCATTGGTGGTGCTTTGGTAGTCAATACGAAAGATCCGACGTATTTCAGCGAAGCTGCGTTTCGTAGTGGGGTGGAGAACTATGAGAATGGCAACTTGAAATATAATCTAGGGGTGATGTCATCGGGAGCCATCGTCGAGGATCAAGTCGCTTACCGTGTAGTTATTGATGGCAGTCGCGGCAAAGGGTGGCTCAATTACGACACCAATGGTTTTGATACACCTAATTTAAGCAAATCTGATAGCCTCAACCTGAGAGGGAAATTACGCTGGGACCCTACGAATATCCCTGCTTTAACTGCTAAACTGACGCTCAATTACAGTGAAAATGATGGCGAACATGCGAACTTTGCGAGTAACACTGCTAATGGAATTGACTCTAAAACGTTTCGGTTAAATGGTAATAATGAAGTCCGGATTCAAGACTCTCATGCTGATTCGGTTGCCGCTGATATTGATTATCAAGTGAATGACGGATTAACAAACTCACTGCATCTCAGTCGTACAAGCTCAGATATACATGATGACGCGTATTCAACGGGTAATACGTACGACATTAATAATGAAAGTTATGCATTAGAAAATCGATTGCTGTTCAATGACCGTGACTCGAATCTGACCGGAGTTATTGGTCTGTTTGTTGCTAAGAAAGATGCGTCCCTCTCGACGTCTAATTTCAATATCTCAACAGAATATGAGACCACAACCAGTGCCATTTATGGCGAAGGGACTTACTCGTTGTCGGATAAGTTCAGAGTTGTTGCCGGGCTACGGATTGAGAATGAAGACTCTGATAAAACCAGTGCAACACGTTTTTCTGGTGGAAATAGTAAACAGAATGATAGCGAAACCTACTACTTACCCAAACTGAGTTTCATGCATGATGTCCTGGAATCAACGACCATTGCAGCGACCGTCAGCAGAGGGTATAGCCCGTCAGGCGTAGGCATTAGTTTCTTTGGTGACGAATATAGCTACAACAGCGAAACGGTATCGTCATATGAACTCAGCAGTAAAAGTATCATTGCCGGCGGAACATTATTAAACGTAAACCTTTTCTATAACGACTATAAGGATTACCAAGCAGGAACAAGTCTTTTCACTATCGAAAACGTAGCTAAGTCGCATACATATGGGCTAGAAATCGAGGGAGTGACCCGGATTGGCGATAACTTGGAACTGAGAAGCTCGGTTGGCTTGTTAGAGAGCCGCATTGATCATGACGGAGCGTATCAGGGTAATGAACTCACTGATGCGCCAAACACAAATATCAGCCTTGGTTTTACCCAATATCTGGGTGAGCGATGGGCCTTTGGTGCAGATGCTGTCTATGTTGGTGAATACTACTCTGACCTTGAAAATACGGATGACTCGACCGCTGGCGATTATACCCTGTTGAATGTGCGCGCCAGTTATACTGTCGGGGAACTCACGTTCAACGCTTATGTGACAAATCTAACTGACGAAGATGCGGTTTATTACCGTACAGGTGCGCTTGCTTCGATGACTCAATCTCGCACTGTGGGGATGAGTGCTACCTATCGCATGTAACACCGAATCAATGATTATTCGAGATAGCAGAGGCTCACGACCCGAGTCTCTGCTTCTAATATTCAACCAGCAGAAAAGCAAGTACATCACTATGAATTCTTATACACCGATAAGAGATGTGGACGATAAAATCGACATCATCGATCACGTCAATCAAGATCACACAGAAGAGTTACTGGCTATCGTCAGAAGCCATACCTTTGACCGGGAACTAGAATCGGCAAAGATTGTAGATATCTTTGAAGAAGGGATTCAAATTGAAGTGGACTTCAAAACGGAGGCTAAGCAAGTGGTCTTTGTGCCTTTTGAGATTGAAGGAAGCTTAGAAGATAAAATTCTCTATTTAGCCTATGCCAGTATCGTGAAACAGGGGAAGGATTTTTCAGGGACCGGTAAGAAATTTTTTGAAGTCATCAACAAGCATCATGTCACCGAAAATATTATTCGCTTAACGGTTAGTAGCGATATGCCGTTGCCTGAATATTATCCGGGGTACGCCTATGCTTTTGTTTTGAAAGTTATGCAAAAGAAGATGGCTGAAGAGACGAGCAAAAGCGAAAAAAAATCTTGGCTGAAAAACATCTTTGATCATCTGTTTATCTGGCTGATGAAAAATCTCTCGAAGAAGAATCGTGAGAAGTTGTTATATAACACGAACAAATATATTCGACTCTATACACTGAGAAAATCGTGGAAAAGTCATGATTCTGTGCCATTTTGTGACAGAGGCGAGATTGATATTTACACGCATGGTACAAGTCAGGGGAGTCTGTGGGCGAAACAGTTGCGTGTCGGTGATGTCATTATGTGTCGCTCAGAAACACCGGATAAGCACCCTCATCTCTCTTGTGGTCAGGCGCTGATGATTGCCGATGAGACGGCTTATCCGGCGTTAGCCGGGATACTTGAGTTTTGGCAGAACCCAACGCCTCCCATTGTGGTTGTGATCAGTGCCAAAGAAGCCGAGCAACACTATTTTACTGAGATATCCTTCCCGCAGGGGACGCAAGTACACCGAGTGGTTTGCACGGAAAGTCAGCAAGGTGAGGCTGTGCTGGCTATATTAAAGACATTAAAAAATATTGATGTGGTTTGGGCAGCTTTTGAATCTTCTGCGGCCAAAGCCGTTCGCCATTATCTTCGTAATGAGCGCAAGGTGAGCGGAAAGAATAATCATACCAAAGCATATTGGAACCTAAAGTCCAAACAAACAAGCGCATCAGAATTATAGCGTTTGTTGGCAATGCCTGATCAATCATGCCAGCCAATGAAATGGCTGGCATGACGAGGACGGAGTGCCGATGATTCCAGACTCTCAGGCTAAGACAAAAAGAACCGATAGGTTGGATTGTCGGTCTCGTCTTTGTACTGATAACCCAATTCAACAAGGTGGGCCGAAAAGCGGGTCAAATCATCATCATTGAGTTCAAATGCACAGAGAACACGCCCGTAGTCAGCACCATGATTACGATAGTTGAACAGGCTGATATTCCAGTGGGTACCGAGTGTACTGAGGAATTTCAGCAGCGCTCCGGGATATTCCGGAAACTCGAATGCGTATAACCGTTCTTTAAGTGGCTTAGACGGTTTACCGCCAATCATATAACGAATGTGCAGTTTGGCGATTTCGTCATCCGATAAATCGATAACCGGATAGCCGGCTTTACGCAGATCCTGAATGATGCTGTTGAGTTCTTCCGGGCCTCCGGCGAGACGAATCCCGACGAAAACATTGGCCAGTGAGTCATCATTGTAGCGATAGTTAAATTCCGTGACAGCCCGGCCGCCGATAATCTGGCAGAATTCGAAAAATGCACCTTTGCGCTCAGGGATGGTAACGGCAAGCAGACCTTCTCGTTTTTCACCCAGTTCACATCGCTCTGAAACATAGCGCAAGCCGTGGAAGTTCGTATTGGCACCGGAAAGCACCGAGCCTAACTGTTTGCCGGCCAGTTGGTATTGCTCTGTGTATTTTTTCAAACCGGCCAGCGCCAGCGCACCGGATGGTTCAGCAATTGCGCGGGTATCTTCAAAGATATCTTTCACAGCGGCACAGATTTCGTCACTGGACACGGAGATGTGACCGTCCAGATATTGCTGACACAAACGGAACGTTTCATCACCGATACGTTTGACCGCAACTCCGTCGGCAAACATGCTGACTTGATCAAGCACAACCGGTTCACCGGCATCGAGTGCGGCTTTTAAACAACCGGATTCTTCCGGCTCAACGGCGATCACTTTGATTTCTGGCATCAGTTGTTTGATCAGCACGGCGATTCCCGCAGCCAGCCCCCCGCCACCGACCGGGACGAAGATGTAATCCAAATGACCGTTTTGTTGCAGCATTTCCATGCCAATGGTGCCTTGCCCGGCAATGACAAGCGGGTGATCGAACGGTGGTACAAAGGTATAATGATGCACTGTGGCAAGTCGTTCGGCTTCGGTTTTGGCTTCATCGAAGTTATTGCCGAATAACACTACCTCTCCTCCAAATCCGCGTACCGCATCGACTTTAATGTCTGGCGTGGTTTTCGGCATCACAATCGTTGTTTTGACGCCAAGCTTACTCCCGGATAAAGCCAGTCCCTGAGCATGGTTCCCGGCGGATGCTGTAATGATTCCTGCTTGGCGCTGCTCTTCGCTCAGGTTCGTGATCATGTTGTAAGCACCGCGCAGTTTAAACGAATGGACCGGCTGGCGATCTTCTCGTTTGAGCTGAACCCGGTTATTGAGTCTGGCAGAGAGCCGCGGCATATCTTGGAGCGGTGTGACGATTGCAACGTCGTAGACCGGGGCTCGTAAAATTTGGCGCAGATAATCTGCGCCGGTTTGGCTGGTGAATGTCATCGACTAGTCTCCTAGCTTTGATTTATCTCTCACCGCACCTTTGTCAGCACTGGTTGCCATGCTGGCATAGGCTTTCAGCGCAAAAGAGACTTCGCGTTGACGGTTGGCCGGTTTCCAGCCGAGTTGATCTTGTTCTGCACGACGGCTTGCCAGCTCATCCGCTGACACAACCAGTTCAATGGTGCGTCCGGGAATATCAATATCAATGATGTCACCGTTTTTAATCAGCCCGATAGCGCCGCCATTGGCGGCTTCCGGAGAAGCGTGACCGATGGACAGACCGGATGTACCACCGGAGAAGCGGCCGTCGGTCAGCAGGGCACATGATTTACCCAGTCCCATCGATTTCAGATACGTTGTCGGATAGAGCATTTCTTGCATGCCGGGGCCGCCTTTCGGCCCTTCATAGCGGATAACGACCACTTCACCTGCCTTCACTTTACCGCCAAGAATGCCTTCAACAGCATCTTCCTGACTTTCAAACACAATGGCCGGGCCACGGAATTTCAGATTGCTTTCATCGACGCCCGCGGTTTTGACGATACAACCATCCAATGCGATGTTGCCGGTCAAGACGGCAAGACCACCATCCTGACTGAAAGCATGGGCTTTGGTGCGGATACAGCCGTCTTCACGGTCATCATCCAGCGTCTCCCAGTAACAATTCTGTGAGAAGGCTTGTGTGGTTCGGATCCCTGCGGGACCGGCACGGTAGAACGCTTTCACGTCGGCAGAGTCAGTCTGCATAATGTCATATTGCGCCAGCTGCTCTTGCAGGCTGAGGCCGAGTACCGTTCTGGTTTCGGTATTGAGCAGACCGGAGCGGTTGAGTTCGCCAAGGATCCCCATCACACCGCCAGCCCGGTGGACATCTTCCATATGGTACTTTTGCGTCGACGGGGCCACTTTACACAAGTGCGGAACCCGACGTGACATGCGGTCGATATCTTCCATGGTGAAGTCCACTTCACCTTCTTGTGCTGCCGCCAGCAGGTGCAGAACTGTATTGGTTGAACCGCCCATGGCGATATCCAGTGCCATCGCATTTTCAAATGCAGATTTGTTGGCAATGTTACGCGGCAAAGCCGAGGCATCATCCTGCTCGTAATAGCGTTTGGTCAGTTCGACGATACGCTGACCGGCTTTGAGGAATAATGCTTTACGATCCGCATGGGTGGCGAGCAGAGAGCCATTGCCCGGTTGTGACAGCCCCAAAGCTTCGGTCAGACAGTTCATTGAGTTGGCAGTAAACATACCGGAACACGAGCCGCATGTCGGACAAGCGGAACGTTCGACCTGTTCGCTCTGTTCGTCAGATACATTTGGATCTGCCCCTTGAATCATCGCATCAACGAGATCGAGTTTGATCAGTTGATCTGAGAGTTTGGTTTTTCCCGCTTCCATCGGACCACCGGAGACAAATATTACCGGGATATTCAGGCGCAGCGAGGCCATTAGCATTCCGGGGGTGATTTTGTCGCAGTTTGAGATACAGACCATGGCGTCGGCACAGTGAGCATTGACCATGTATTCAACGGAGTCGGCAATCAGCTCTCGTGAAGGCAGTGAGTAGAGCATTCCACCGTGGCCCATCGCGATACCGTCATCGACGGCAATAGTATTAAATTCTTTGGCAATACCACCGGCTTCTTCAATTTCACGAGCGACCATCTGACCTAAGTCTTTGAGGTGAACATGACCCGGTACAAATTGGGTGAATGAGTTGACAACGGCAATGATCGGCTTACCAAAATCATCTTCTTTGACACCGGTTGCACGCCATAAAGCGCGTGCCCCTGCCATATTACGACCATGTGTTGTTGTTGCTGAACGATACTTCGGCATTGTGTTGTCCTTTACTTAATTCTTTTGGGTTAGGCTTTGTCTTGAGGATTGACGTAATCTAACCAACCCCATTTATCTTCAGTGGTTCCGTTAAACAGTCCGAAAAAGGCATCCTGAATCACTTTGGTGATCGGGCCGCGTTTTCCTGAACCGACGCTAATACGATCAACACTACGTACCGGTACGATTTCCGCTGCGGTGCCGGTCATGAAAATTTCGTCTGCCAGATAAAGTGACTCGCGGGTGATATTGGCTTCGCGCACGGTATAGCCAAGATCTTTCGCCAGAATCATAATTGTATCCCGGGTGATCCCCGGAAGAATCGAGCTGGTGGTAGGTGGCGTGAGCAGTTCACCATCTTTGATGACAAAAATGTTCTCGCCGGCCCCTTCGGACAGATAGCCGTCCACACTCAGGGCAATCCCTTCGTCATAACCGTGACGACGGGCTTCACCACCAACCAGCAGTGAAGACAGGTAGTTACCACCCGCTTTTGCACCGGTCGGAACGGTATTGGGGGCTGCGCGGTTCCAACTGGAAATCATGGCATCAACGCCATTTTCCAATGCTTCTTCGCCAAGATATGCTCCCCATGGGAAAGCCGCGATAATCAAATCCAGTTCAGTACCATTCGGCGGACAGACGCCCAGACCGACGTTACCGACGAAAGCTAATGGACGGATATAAGCGGAAGTGAGTTTATTTGTGCGTAAGGTTTCTCGGGTTGCTTCCATAATTTCTTCAACAGAATACGGGATCGGGAAGCGATAGATTTTGGCAGAGTTGACTAAACGTTGTGCGTGTTCCTGATGGCGGAACACAATCGGGCCTTTGGGGGTGTCATAGCAGCGAACGCCTTCGAATACAGATGTCCCGTAGTGCATTGCGTGCGTCAGAACATGAACCTGAGCATTTGCCCATGGCATCATCTCCCCGTTGAACCATATAAAATCCGCAGTATTAGTAGCCATTATTTCTTCCTTATGCACAAATTTTTTGTTGTAAGTTGTTGTTTGGTAGTTCGTTATTACTGATTTGAATGACGTCAACGGTACGCACATCCCACAATTTTTCGATTTGATTGATGAGTGTCGTGATCGGCCGATCGCTATCGACGATAATTTCGACGCTGGCAACTTTACTCTCATGATTTTGGGTTGCTGCAACCTGTTTGATAATGAACCCACGGTGGCGGATGACACGCAGAACACGCTCTAACAGAACCGGCTTATCATCAGCTTTGATGTCGAGTAGATATCTTTCCATTTCTGGTGTCTCCTATGTATTTTCCAGCATGTCATTGTTTGATGCACCGGGTGGCACCAGTGGCCAGACATTTTCTTCTTCATCAATCGCCACATGCAGTAGGTAAGCAGTTTTGCTGGCCAGCATTTCTTGTAAAGCCGGTTCAACTTCTTCTTTCTTGGTAATTGTTTTGCCCGGGATATCGAAAGCGCGCGCCAGCATGATGAAATCCGGATTATCGTCCAGAATCGTTTCACTGTGGCGACCATCGAAAAACAGAGATTGCCATTGACGAACCATTCCCAGACGCTGGTTGTTCAACAAGACGATTTTGACCGGAATCTGGCGACGTTTTAAAGTGCCTAACTCCTGAATATTCATCATAAACGAACCATCACCGGTAATCAGGATCGATTGATCGTCGGGACGAGCCACGGCCGCCCCCATCGCGGCCGGTAAACCAAATCCCATGGTGCCGAGACCCGCTGATGAAATAAAGTTTTGCGGTGCTCTTGGCTGAATGTGCTGGGCCGCCCACATTTGATGTTGACCGACATCTGTGGAGACAATCGAGTTGTCAGGCATCATATCGGATAACTGTTTCAGCAGCAGCGGTGCATAAATCAGTTCACCGGGATGGTCATAACGCCATTTGAATCCACTGCGCAAGCTCTCACTATGGTGAACCCAGGCGCTAATGTCATGCGAAAGTTCCAGTTGCGGCAGAATCGTATTGATGTCGCCCCGCAGTGCTGCATTGGCACGTCGGAGTTTATTGAACTCTGCGGCATCGATATCAATATGAATCACTTTCGCATGAGGGGCGAAGGTATCGAGTTTTCCGGTCACCCGGTCATCAAAACGAGCCCCGACCGTAATCAGGAGATCACATTCCTGAACGACTAAATTGGCAGCTTTGGTGCCATGCATGCCCAACATGCCCAGATAGTGCGGGTCGTGTCGTTCAACCGAGCCCAATCCCTTGAGGGTACTGACAGAAGGCATGGGGTTGAGTCGTAAAAACTCTCGTACCGTTTCAGTTGCGTGAGCGAGCTGAACACCGCCACCGACATAAAAAACCGGGCGTTGGCTTTCATTGAGCATCGCTTGTGCTTTAGTGAGTTCGTCCGAGTCGACTTGAGGCATGGCAGGGGGAGTAAATGGGGTGAGCGTTGTGACCGGGGATTGGGCCAGCTGAACGTCTTTTGCAATATCAACGATCACTGGCCCGGGGCGTCCCGTTTTGGCAACTTCAAAGGCCTCCGCCAAGGTCGGTGCCAGCTCATTGATGTCGGTCACCAGATAACTGTGTTTGGTACAAGACAGCGACATGCCGATGACATCCATCTCCTGAAATGCATCGGTGCCGATGTGAGAACTGGCGACTTGTCCGGTAATGGCGACCAGCGGAACCGAATCAAGGAAAGCATCTGCCAGGCCTGTGACGAGGTTTGTGGCTCCCGGGCCTGATGTCGCCATGCATACGGCAACTTCTTGTGTTGATCTTGCCATCCCGATGGCTGCCATGGCCGCGCCTTGTTCGTGACGACATAAAATATGTTCGACACCACCGTCATACAGAGCATCGTAGATGGGCATGATTGCACCGCCCGGATAACCAAATATGGTCTTGATGCCTTGTTGTTTCAGGGCTGCTACAACGAGTTGAGCTCCGGTCATCGTGACCCTCCCGTACATTCATTGTTCTTGTTGCTTCGTGTTGTGTTGTGTGAGCACTTCATGTGCGACTCCCGTTATACCGCTTTATCGACTGGGTCGGTGCGCGTTTTATTATTGTACAGACTAAAAAAAAACCCCCGGACTTTTCAGTGCGGGGGTTTTTTTCATCTTGCTGCTATCTTTCGTCCAGTAGCCCCCGCGCGGAATCAATAATGACCACGACTAGAATTAGGCTAATTAGAGAATGTAAACGGACGATTAGATGCATCATGAATAGAAATCTTATTTTTAGTTAATGTTCCAAGATTGATGAAAATCTCGACATACCTAGTGTGTAACATACAATTCTGTTACATGACAAGGAAAATATCATTCTTTTTTCATATTCTTTTATTTTCCGCTTACGTTATACCTACCCCAGTACATTCAGCGTATCACTGATTGATACCATGAATATTTATAAATCAATCACAAGGGAATTATATGGGGTTAGCAATTATTCATAGTCGGGCGAGTGTCGGTGTCGAAGCACCATTGGTGACCGTGGAAGTTCATATTAGTAATGGGATGCCGGGATTTACACTGGTGGGCTTACCGGAAACCACCGTCAAAGAATCACGGGATCGGGTTCGGAGTGCGATTATCCACTCCCGGTTTGAATTTCCTCCCAAACGTATCACTGTGCTATGAAAGATAAACAGGAATAATTACAACTAAAGATGCGTTACTAAGTCTCAATTTGATATACTGCTGGGCTGATTTATGTAATACTGTTTTTATATACAGGTCCAGATGGTTGAAGTTTATGAAAGTGCCCCATGTCATTCCGTATCAAGGAAGTAAAAGAAAACTTGCAGATGCTATTCTCCAACATGTAGAGGGAATAGATATTGATACGCTTTACGAACCATTTTCTGGATCTGGTGCGATAACGTTAGCCGCTGCTGCGAAAGGGGTTGCTAATCAGTATGTGCTAAATGATAAGTATGCTCCAATAATGGATTTATGGGATCTAATCATTAACTCACCAGAGTTGGCGGCTGATAGATATGAAGCTGTTTGGGAGGGGCAAATACCAAGTAGCGGTGATGTAGAGCCAATATCTTATTCTTACGAGCATTTTATGGAGATAAGAGCACAATTTAACAGAGATAATGACCCTGTTAAGTTTCTATATCTTTTAGCTCGTTGTGTAAAAAATGCCATTAGATTTAATTCCAATGGTGATTTTAATCAATCACCGGATAAAAGAAGAAAGGGCACAGCACCAGACAAAATGAGAGCCAACATTTTTGGAGCATCTAAAGTATTGCAAGGCAAAAGTAGTATCTTTAGTGAAGACTTTAAAACCGTTACTTCCAAGGCAACACGTAATGATCTGATTTATATGGATCCACCTTGGCAAGGAACAAGTACAAAAAAAGACACAAGATATGCATTTATCCTACAAATTGATGAGTTGATAGGTGAGCTTGAAGAGCTGAACAAGCGAGATGTGCCTTATTTATTATCTTTTGACGGTGTTTGCGGTGATAAATCATATGGTAAAGATCTTCCACAGCATCTAAATCTTAGAAAGACGATGTTAGACGCAGGAAGATCTTCACAAGCAATACTATTAGGAAGAGAAGATAAAACTTTGGAATCTTTATATCTATCTCCTGCATTAGTAGAAAAAGTTAAAGCTACTAACCTTTTAGTCGCTGTATAATTAAATCTTGAATAGTTGTTCCAGTTCTCTTACTTTCTTCGTTTAAGTGGTCGTAGATAGCTGCATCTTGACCACTAAAGCCAAGGTTCAAGACTCTAATCGCTCTTGTAGCTGCGTGAGTATAGTTTTCTGGATATGCCCAATAACAAGAGCCACAAACAGACTGATCTTTTAATCCTCTGAGGTTTGGGCATTGTTCACACTCCCAGGATTTTTGTCTTTGAGCTGCTCCGCTTAAAAGCATAAATCGGTCTGGTGAGTTTTCCTCAGCGACATCATCCCCTGCAACTTCGTAAGGAATACGATGATCTATCTGTAAATATCTGCCCTCAAATGCAATCCCTGATACTGCACATCTTTCTCCGTACATTTCAATCAGTTTGTTTTTTAAACCTTTAGAGAAAGTTTGTCTTCCTGCTAACTTGTGCCCCTCTATTTTGCTCGGATCACCAAAGCGATATGCTCCGATTTTTCTACCTTGTTTATCTAATACTTTGAATGTTTCAAGAGGTATTCCGTTTTCTCTTACATCTCGGGCTGCTCTGGGTGGATGATCATAGCCATAAATATCTTTTAGCTCCTCTGTAGAGATAGAACCGTGAGCAATTATATGGTCAATTACGGTTTTGGCACGTTTAGCTGTGACTTTTTGAGCTAATGCCAAGATTTTTGGATCTATTTTTGTCATATGCAACATCCTCAAAAAGGATGTAGCCTATCAGACTTTGGTCATAATTTGGACCAAAAATAAACAATGAAAATGATAATCAAAATCATCAATCAAAGTTGGAAAAATCAAGACTTTGGATCAACTCTTTTGTCTTTATATCACCAACTTTTATTTTGAAGATTTTCCTTACTTTATCGTATCCCATTACAGTTAAAAATCCGTGTCGTTCTAATGTTTCTAAAGCTGTTTTTATAGCTTTATGCTTTAATTTATTGCTCTTTTCATCAATGTTTAATATTTTTGAAATGTGAGAAATATGAAGATAATTTGCATAACGACCCATACTTAGAATATATATTGCGATTTTTTGAGAGTTTATCTTTAATCCTTTTAGTAAAGAAACGTTTAAGAAAAATGTATCATCATTTTTGTCATATATATCAGTTCTAATATTATAAATTAACAACTCTTTTTCTTTGTCTAAATGATATTTATCGAAAATATCATTATGCATTTCATTAAGAAAAATCATTAAGTCATATTTAGACTCTCCTCTAATATTTTTGTATTTTTTTTGAAGCTCTTTTATTTCTATATTTATTTCTTGTTTCTCCGTTATTTTTGTTATCTCATTGTTTAATAATATTGAAAATAAGTAAAAATCTCTCGGTTTATCAAATAACTTTAAGAAATCTACATTTCTTATTGCTTTTTGATTTAGTAATATAATTAGCTTGTCCTTACTAATTTTTGGTAATTTAGGAAGCTCTGTATATTTTATCATAATATCCTCTTTGCACAGTTGAGTTATTTATTTACCATAAAAACTTTAAAAGTAAATACTTGTGTTTTAAATATTTCGCACTTCGTGCGTTTTTCAGAGATGGCACGAAGTGCCATTATGTTTTGGTAAAATAAGAAATTATTTTAAATAAATATTTAATAATATATTAGAGAGATTGTTTTTTTTGCTTTTTTGCTTTAGTTAACTGCTTATTTGTTGTTGTTTTTAATATGAGGTGACAGTTGTGGAATATTATTGGCACACTTAAGTGACAATATAGGAACAGTAATGGAATTATAAAGGAACAATTGTGTGAAAACGTGGTTTTGGTAAAAAGTACTATCTGTTGACAATATTATAATGTGTGTTTAACTATGATTAGTTAACAAGTATATACAAAATGGTTTTTGTATACTCACTATACAAACTTTGTTTGTGTTCGCCCTGCGGGAATGAAAAATAAAAGATTTTATAATAAAAAATAAGGACATTAAAAATGGAATTAAAAACAATATTAAGATTTGAGAAAATAAAAAGCTTTAACAATTTAAACTTGTCAAATGCTCACGTGTATAGATACTTAGAAACACCTAATGCTAATCAAAAAATAACGAATAAAACATTAATTGGCTCTGGTAATATCGTTAAAGACGTAAGACAAAAGTTTGAAAAAAGCAATATAAAGCCAAGAAAAAACGCAGTTATTTGTATTGAGGCTTTATTAAGTCTATCACCTGATTTTTTTCAAAGTAATGCAAATATTAAAGATTTTGCTCTAAGTGCTCGTAAATGGCTAATGAGTGAGTTTGGCGATAACCTTGTATCTGCTGTGTTGCATCTTGACGAAAAGACTCCACATATACATGCTCATATTGTCCCAATGACTAATGATGGTAGATTGTCAGCTCGTGAACTTTTTAATAAAAGAACATTACCTGATTATCAAAAATCTTACTTGAATAAAATGAAAATGATTGAACCTAAATTAAAATACAATCAGGGTTCTAAGGCAGAACATACGAAAATTAAAGATTATTATTCAATGATTAACAAGGAAATAGAAAATAACAAAGAATTGAAAAGCAAAATTTTAAAATTAGAAAATGAACTCGAAGAAAGAGATGATAAAATATTCTCTATGGTTAATAGGGCAAAAAAGTTAGAAAAGTCAATAAAAGAACAAGATAATGAAATGTTTAAGCTGAAAAGGGTTATTGAACAACTAAAAGACAAAATTAAAGAACTCTCTAATCCAACTAAACCTGATAATGAAATTGAAAGTGAGTATGAATATCAACACCTTTTTCCGGAATTAAATCCAAATAATTTCCCTGATGAGATAAATAAAAGAAAAGATAAAAAAAGAAATAGATTAAGGAGATAGATTTCTTAATCTATTTCTTATTTTTTATTCAAGAGAGTAATCTTTTTCCGATGTGTCAACGCCCCAAAAATTAGCAGCCCTTAATATTTCTATAAATCTTCCATCCATCTTACCACTTTTATATGCATTAATTATTTCTTCTTTTAACTCAAAGAACTCTTCAAAACCGTCGACAGGGTTTATGCTTTCTTTCTTTTCAATTTTACTGTTTTGGAGAAGGAAATGAACAACCTGTCCATTTAAATATAAAGCAGTGCACGATTTTGAATCACTTGAAATAACAAATCCAGCAAAATTTTCATTAACAAATCTTTTTCCTTTTATTATTGAAATAGGGTCTGTCTTGTCAAAATGGTTTAATTTATTATCACTTGAAAGTCTTGCTATGTTAGCTTTAAAATCTGCAACTCTGGTATCATTGAGCCTGATCTTTTTACGTTGTTTGGAACTCTCTTTTAGATATGTTTCATAATCTAAACTACCATTGTCGTTCATATTCTCTAAGGTGTTTATATTTTTTTCAATTTCTCTTGTTTTAGAGGATATATCACTTATTTGTTGTTTTATTTTTTTTATTTCTTCACTATTGTCTTTCTTTGTTTTAGTTATCATTCCAAACATATTTGGAGTAGAAGAAAGAAAATCATCATATTTTATAGATTTACTCTTACAGCCTAAGATACGCCGTCCTTGACACTTTAACATATAGTATAAAGTGCGCCCTTTTTTTGTAATCTTATCATCAGTCTCGAAATAATATTTTTGCCCGCAACCAGAACAGAATATTTTCCCAGTAAATATATTAATAGATTTTCTACCAGAATATTTGGTGGTTTTTTTTGTTGTTGTCATTGATTGAACAACATCCCAATCATCAATAGATATAATTTGAGGATAGTAGTTTTTAAATACTTCACCGGTCTTCTTTATATGAAGATCTCCGAGGACACAGCGATTTTTGAGGAGGTGATTAATTTTGGCAGAGCTCCAAGAGTTGGTAAAATTCTTATGTCGCCTCTTTGCTACCTGTTCAATGCCTTTGTCATTGAATATTCTCGCAATATCACCCATTGAAGTTCCTGCAATATACATTTTAAAAACACGTTGAACAATTTTTGCCTTATCATTAACAACAAAATCTTTTTTTTGTTTTGTTCCTTTATTATCTATCCATCCAGGAAGTATACCTACATACTGTATAGGCTCGCCATTATTTAACTTGTCAATTCTCCTATCAAAGCTCTTCAAAATACGTTCTGACTTTACTGCACTTTCTTTATTCGCTTGTACCATTAGCATAGAAGAATAGAGAACACTCATTAAGTCATTAAGGCTTTCCTTTGTGTAGATCATCTTATCCATCAATGTAATTACATTAATGTTTGCTCTTAGAATAGTTCTCAACACATCGGAAGCATCATCTAAGCTCTGGCGAGATAGTCTATCAATCTGCTCAACACACAAATACGCTGAACCATCAGTCTCTATAACCCCAGAGTCTATAGCGTCAAAAAAATCCCCTAACGAGCCCTTTTTGATATGGTCAGCTTTGTATGCCGATAGCCCTAAATCCCTCAGTTCAAGGCTATCATTTACTGTATAACCGTTCTCCTTTGCATACTTCAAGATATCGCCAAGCTGTCGATGATATGAGCTACCGCCAGATTGTTGCTCACTACTGAATCGGACGTAGGGATATAGTATTTTCTGCATTGTTTCATTCCTTAGATTAGGCAAATCTTAATATCATTTATTCCTGTTAATCATACACTAAACCACGGTCAATCTGGCGCCGGCCGATTTACCGAAAGAAGGCGGGCGGTTTGACCTGCCTATCGCTTTGGGCATTCTGGCGGCATCAGATCAAATCATCTCGGACCATCTGGCCAACTATGAGTTTTTAGGGGAGTTGGCTTTATCCGGTCAGTTGCGAACAGTGAAAGGGGTATTACCCGCAGCCTTGGCTGCCGGGCTGGCTGACCGTGCTTTGGTTGTGCCGCATGAAAATGGCGATCAGGCAGCTTTGGTCGGGCAAAATCAGCATTATTCTGCCGGGAGTTTGCAAGAAGTATGTCAGGCTTTGTGTGGCGATTTGTCACTGGGGTTGTATCAGTCTCAGCCCGAGATTAAGCAACCGACGCCTTCGCGGGATTTGCAGGATATTATTGGCCAGCAACAGGGCAAGCGTGCTTTAGAAATTGCAGCGGCCGGTCATCATAATTTACTGTTTCTCGGGCCTCCGGGGACGGGGAAAACGATGCTTGCCTCCCGGCTGTGTGACTTACTGCCTGAGATGAGCAATGAAGAAGCGATGGAAACGGCAGCGGTTGCATCGCTGACTCAGCAGGATATTCATCAGTACAACTGGAAACAGCGGCCATTTCGTGCTCCGCATCATTCCAGTTCGATGGCCGCTTTGGTCGGGGGCGGTTCGATTCCGCGTCCCGTGACAATTACATCGTAAAAGTGTACTAATAACCTCAAATATCGATATTTCAACAATGTATTTGTGTTCTGAGTAACATCAATATTGTGTAATGGATTGAACTATACATCATTAGCGAGGAATGGTTTTTCTCATGTCTGTGCGTCAAATTCCTAAGAATTATCGAAATGTTACTGGGAGAGCTTCATCTCAAAAAACTAAGGCGGGATTTTTCGAATCTACCTTAGAAAGAGATCTGTTAACTCTCTTTGAATTTGATAAGAACGTGATTTCCTTTGATGTTCAGCCAGTGTCTATTCAGTGGATTGATTCTGAGAGGAAGCATCGAACCTATATACCGGACGTCCTAGTCCAGTATAGAAGTGGCTTTTGTCCGTTTTCACCGCGGGATACTATTCTTTGTGAAGTGAAATACCGGGATGATATCAGGAAAAATTGGGAGGTTCTGAAACCTAAATTTCGGGCGGCTATCCGGTATGCGAATAAAATGGGGTGGCGCTTTAAACTGATGACTGAAAGAGAGATCAGAACCATTTATATGGAAAATGCCCGTTTTTTACTGCCCTACCTACACCGAGAATCCGATGAACAGTATGCAGAGTTGCTGGTTAAGCATTTAAGAAGTATGTCCTTCTGTACGATTGAAGAACTGATTAAAGCAATATTCTTTGATAAATGGTCTCAGGCCGAGTTGATCCCCACGCTATGGAATATGATTGCAGCAGGAGAAATACGGACAGATCTGAACATTCCGCTTACTATGTCAGCAAGTATTTGGTTAGAGGGATAAAAGATAGCAATGGGACGTCGTTCAAATCTTAATAATGCACCAACTCTGAGTAGAGGTAGTTCAGTTTTTTATGGAGGATACCAATTCTTCATATTACAAATCATAGATTTGGGTCATGTGCTTGCAGAGAAGGCAGAATCCGGAGAAATAAAAAAGATTAGGATTTCTGAGTTGCATTTTGAGCCCGATTCAAAAAGGGGGAAGAGCCCAGCGATTGATGCGATGCCAGATAAGGATTGGCAGATTGCCCAAAGTCGTTTGGAGATCATCCAGCCATTGATCGGTAAGTTTGACAGGACGAAAGCTGACGTTGAAAGCGTTGCAGAGCAACATGGGTTCCATATAAATACGTTGTATAAATGGCTTCGGCTTTATGAAGCGGACAATCTTCTCACAAGTCTTACACCTAATCGACGTTCCGATCGCGGAACTACGAAATTGACCCCTGAAGTTGAAGCGATTATCTCTTCCTGTATAGAAGAGGAATACCTGACTAAACAGAAAAAATCTGTTGTTACTGTTTATACTGAGGTTGAACGGTTATGTCGAAATGCAGATTTACCAGCCCCTCATATTAATACCGTGCGTAAGCGTATTGACAGTATCTCGAGAAAACTCCGGATTAGTCGACGGTTTGGTGCTCAGAAAGCTCATCGTGAGCTACACATGAACGAAGGTGAATTTCCTCATGCGGATTTTCCCTTGTCTGTTGTCCAGATAGATCACACCCCTCTGGACATTATTATTGTTGATGATGAGTACCGTCTGCCTTTGGACCGACCATGGATAACAATGGCTATTGATGTCTATAGCCGTATGGTTATGGGTTTTTATATATCTTTTGATTCCCCATCAGCTACCAATGTCGGTTCTTGTCTAGCTCATGCAATTTTGACTAAAGATACCTGGCTTGCTGAGCATGACATAGATGCTGAGTGGCCTTGTTGGGGGCTGCCAAGGACTGTCCATGCTGACAATGCCAAAGAGTTTCGTGGAAAAATGCTCCAAAAAGCATGTGACTTGTACAATATTAATCTGGAGTGGCGTCCGGTTGCCCGTCCCCATTTTGGCGGGCATATAGAACGGTTACTGGGCACATTCGCTAAAAAAATTCATGCACTGCCGGGAACAACATTTTCAAACCCTCAGGAAAGAGGAGAATATGATTCAAGTAAAGAATCTATCTTCACTCTGAAAGAGTTTGAGTTCTGGTTCGCGAACCAGATCCAGATTTACCATCATGATTTCCATTCAAATATTGGTTGTAGTCCGATCTCAAAATATGAAGAAGGTATATTGGGCAGCAAAACAACTAAAGGGGTGGGTTTGCCTGCAAGAGTTAAGGATGAACATGCATTACGCCTGAACTTTTTGCCATATGTTGAGAGAACAATTCAGTCTTACGGCATACAAATCGACAAGATTAACTATTACCACGATGTTTTACGTGTTTGGGTTAACGCAACTGTTGATGGAAAAAGTAAGTTGAAGCGTACTTTCATTTTTCGAAGGGATCCCCGGGATGTCAGTGTTGTCTGGTTTTTTGATCCCCAGTTAGAAACATACTTTCCTATCCCATACAGAAACAACTCTTTTCCTGCCGCCAGTCTCTGGGAAGTCCGTGCAGCTAATAAGAAACTTAAAGATGATGGGATGCAGACAATAAACGAAGATGTCATTTTCGAGTCGATTGAAAAAATGCGTGAAATTGAAAAATCAGCTGCTGAAAAAACGAAGAAAGCCAGAAAATCACATCAACGTAGGAAGACACACGAACAAAGAGCTTTGACTGGTCAAATCAAATTGAGTGGAGTGGTTCCTCCAACATCGGATCCCTGCTTGGTGGATGATGAGCTTATTCTTCCCTTTGATGATATTGATGAGGTGATAGGCCATGAGTGATACAGGAATAAATGAATATGCTCATTTGGGTTCCGTAGCAAAAGAATATGTTCAATGCAGTGTAAAACAGAGAATTAACTATATACGTTCTCCACATTGGATTGGATATCCAAAGGCAAAGGATGTTCTGGCAAAATTAGATGATTTGCTGACCTATCCCAAGCGTCACCGGATGCCAAACCTTTTAATTGTTGGAGAAAGTAATTCGGGAAAGACAATGATTGCGGAGCGTTTTGTCAAGATGCACCCAGCATATGAGAGGGAAGATAACGAAGGAATTGTTATTCCGGTATTGGCGATACAAGCACCGCCTGTACCAAGTGAATCCAGACTCTATAGTAACATTCTGGATAAGATGTTTGCACCTTATCGTCCTTCTGATTCTACAGAGAAGAAACAATTTCAGGTGATTCGACTCATTCAGGCATGTAATGTTCAGATGCTGATTATTGATGAGATTCACTCCATTCTTGCAGGGAATCTGGAAAAACAGAGAGTTTTTCTGAGTGTATTGCGTAACTTAGGGAATGAACTAAAGATACCTATTGTTGGATTAGGTATTAAAGACGCTCTTCGGGCAATGAAGACCGATCCTCAGTTAGATAACCGCTTTAAACCCATTTTGTTACCTCGGTGGGAGTATACAACTGATTACCGACGGTTATTGGCCAGTTTTGAAAGCGTTTTACCCTTGAAAAGGGCATCTAACTTATCGAAGAAAACTATTGCACTCAAGTTGCTCAGTATGAGTGAGGGCCTGCTAGGTGAGCTCTCTGAGATTATTTCTGAAGCGGCAATTAAGGCAATAGAAACAGAAAAAGAGTGTATTGATTTGGATATTCTGAACTCTCTTGAGTGGTTATCACCGACTTTAAGGCGAAGTGTATAGATGAATATCTGGCCAGTTCACCCAAGCCCAATGCCAGATGAAATCTTTTCCTCATGGCTGACTCGTGTTGCTATGGGGAATGGACAGAAACTATCTACAATCATTCGGTTGGTTTCAGGGTGTTCTATGCCATATAAATATCTGGACAGTTCTTTTCCATCAACAGAATTAAATGGGCTCAGTGAGAAGCTGAATGTTCCAGAGGATACTATCTATAGGACAACATTGGCTAGTTACGCAGGTTTCCTATACGAGCGATCATCATACAGATCTCGAAGACAGAGTTGTATTCTTAACGCCGGTGAAACCAGAAATCATTTGTACTACCAACAATATTGTCCTCTCTGTTTAAGAAATAACATCCCATATTATCGGAAGAGCTGGCGTGTTTCGTTTGTGACGGTTTGCCCGACTCACAGTACGAAACTTCTTGATAGGTGTTGTCAGTGTGCTTCACCCATTATGGTCACTGGTAATGATATCAAGGAGAAATATTTGCAATATAGAGGGAATTTTACAGATTGTCATGTGTGTGGATATGATTTAAGAACGTTCCCTTCTGATCCCGCGGATATTCATGTTATTCATGAAACTAATTGGTACTTATCAATTTTAAAAAATGGCTTTGTTCAATTACAAAAAGATAAAGATTTTTGGATTTATTCATTCTCATTTTTTAGTCTTCTAAGATTAATGATGAAGATGACCATTAATGAGTGGAGTAAAAAAGGAAATATTAAATGTGAGTCAGTTGATCCTGATTCCTTTCCCATAGAGATTAGATATAGAGCGGTTCAATTTTTGGTTGGAATGTTTCAAGATTGGCCATATAGATTTGTGGAATACTGCAGGTCTTGGGGGATCCAGTATCACAAAATTAAGACTATCGAAAAAATATGTAGGAGGGTCCCCTTTTGGATTGAATCAGATGTTCAACCAAGACTATATGCTCCTAATGTGGAGCCTAGTGAGGAGAGTGTTTTGGCTGCCATAGATTTAATGAAAATTAAAAAGCAAAGAGTGAATATCTCTAGTGTGAATAAATTTATGGGATATGTCGATGCTATTACAGTGCGTAGAATTGTAAAAACAATGAGTCTATAGAGAAGATTAATTATTTCATTAAACAGGAATTTTATATGTATCCATATGAACCATACGAAGGTGATGACCAAGATGACATTGATATCACTTTTGATGATATTTTAGGTATGAGCTTGGAGGGTGTTAGTTTTCTGGAAAGAGATGAGTTACAGATACTTGCGCAGAAATTTGTGGCGCTTGAGATGAAAGTTGGTAATTTACCAACACGATTAGACCATTCTGATCGATGTGATCTGAATGATTATCTCCAGTTAGGGCTGAACAACGAGACTAAATATTCAAGTTTGTTAAAGGAAATTGACTATTTATTGTATGTTGCTAAAATTTTTGTTGCTTTGATAAGAACAGAGAAAAAAGCGATGAAAGCCCTTGCTCTTGATGATCCTGGTGCTTATGCAAAGATGTTATCTTATCGTAGGAAATATACAAGTCCTTATTATTCTTTTGGTCAATATAATAAAAATGATCTATCTACTTTCTTGACTGAAAATAAAGAGAGTAATAGAGACCATTCTCACTGGTTCCATATTTGTGAATCACGGGTACTAGAAAATAACTATTCTAGAGTGAGTGTTCACTTGGAACAGATGTCTATTGATGAAAATATTTTTAAGTAGTCTTTACTTAGTCCATTTTTGTGTTGGGAATTTAAGTACCAGTACACATTATCTTCGGCTCTTGTTAAAGCAACATAACCTAAGCAAAGAGCTTCATTGTGCTGGGCATTATCATATGTTGTAGGCATATCGGTCCATAGATAAATAGCATTCTTTAGGGGGTTCCAGTTATCGTAATATATATCACCTAATAAGAAAATTGATTTTGACTGAAGCCCTTTGCTTACATGAATAGTCATCGGCTGGATAACTTCATTTTTTTTCAGATTATTATACAAAATATCCCATTTTGGGCATCCAGTATTGTTAAGAAGTTTATGATATCTAGAAATTATATATATAGGCTTTTCTTTTGATGCATTGATTCTATTTACTTCTTCATGAAGTTTTTCTGCAAGGTGTTCATAATTTATTTTTGTCTCATAAGTGCCAGTTTTTATTTCTTCTATGATCATGAATTTTGAATTTTTTGATTCTTCATCTTTACGCGCTGATTTGAATATTTTATCACAATTTAATCTTTTTAAATATATACGAGATATTTCTATAATATTATTTAGGCTGCGATAGTTTATATATAGCCGGACTATGCTGAATTTTCCATATATAGGAAAATATAAATCAGGATTCATGATAAAATGACGGGATCCTCCTCGCCATGAATATATAGATTGATTTTCGTCACCCACAAACATGATTGTTCCTTTTGCCATTTTTTTCGTATATATTTTTTTTATATTATTTATAAAGTTGATAATGTTAGGGGAAATGTCTTGGAATTCATCTATTAGTAAATGCTCTGACCATTTTAAATTTATTTCTGGATTACATTGACTTAGGTCACAATGCTTAGATGAACTGAAATTGTGAAATATTTGTTCAAAGGTAATGAGGTTTTTACTTTCTAAGTGTTCTTCTAACTTCTTATTGAAAATTATGGCTGCTTCTAAAAAAGTTATATCATTCTCTAATAACTCTGAAAAATAATTTTGTTCACATATGGTTTCTATACTATATTTTGTTATTTTTTTTCCAAGAGAGTATATAAAGCTTGATAAGCTATAGAAGTGCTCATATACAGGTTTAAAGTTCTTATCTCCAGGATTTTTATTGATGGATTCCCCAATATTTGCATATGTGAAGTATGGAGCTGAAGGGATTCCATTCATTGTATTGTTTCTATCAATTAGATCTTGAAGATCCTGTTGAGAGTGTACCCATAAATAATCTGGTCTAGCTATGGATAGAATAAAATATCTACGATAATTCATTCGGTTGTATATAGAGTATCTTTTCATTTTATCTGATTTTAAGTATTGATCTCTATAGTTATTAATATCTTTGCTTATAAATATTTTTAAATTTAGATTAGGTAGATTAATATGGTATTTTAGATTTGTTCCCCCAACTTTTATATAACCTTTTTCTTCATGGCAAATTAAATTATTCATATAAAAGTTTCTATTTTCTTCAATCCAATCATTAAATGAAGTATCAGACAGTTCATTTTCGAAGATATCATAATATTTATTGTCTGAATCTTTCTTTACTGATTTTCTCCAGAAAGAATATACATAAAGTTTATCAATTGTTTTTTTAAATTTATCATCTTCTAAATATAAATTATTATATACCTTATTCATTTCTTCAGATAATTTGGGAATAGAGTCGTCGCATTCATAAGATTGCTTTATTTCGTCCTCAGACATCATTGTAAAGTCATCAATATCTAATAATTCACCATTATCTAATTCTAACTTGGGAGTAAAGTTGCCGTGTATCAATTTTCGTCCATCTCCAAATTTTTTATGGAGCATATAGGCCAATGAATGAAATGTTTTTACAACAGAGCGGCCTACCTGTTCATCTATTGGATTATATTTTGGAGGTAATGCATTGATAATGTGGACTAATTTCTCTATAAACTCTTTTCTGGATGCTCGTGTAAATGTTGTTACTGTAATCTTATTGAGTGGTATATCGAGAGCTTTGTATAAGAAAGCTACGCGACAAGCAAGAACAGTTGATTTGCCAGATCCCGCTCCCGCTTGGACACACGTCGCTGGGTTTTCACTGAAGAGCATTTGAATTTGTTCTTCATTTGGTGTTATTCCTATTCTGTGTAATTCAGATAGGAAATTCGATTTCTGAGTTGATGAAAAATTGTATCTTTTCTTCTGAACAATAGGTTCGATGGACGGTTCTTCTTTATATGGTGAGGGAATATTGTAACTAGAGCAATGTTTTTCTATGTTTTCTCGTTCTTGGATATTGGTTTGTTTAAGGTTCTTAATATCATTACTTGCTTTTTCATGTTTAGCTAGAAGGTCGTTAAAAGCATACTTATAGGACTCAAGTTTCTTCCTATATAGAGCGTGAATGTTTGAAATTTCGCTTTGATGAGTGGACTCTTTTTGGGAGAGTTTTCTATTATTTCCCTGCTCTGCTGTATCTAACAAATCGAGACTTAGCTCTTTCAATAAGTCATAGTCTTTTTTCTTTACTCTCCCAAACCATCCTATTTTTATGCTTGGTAGTCGCTCTAATAGTTTTTTCTTATATGTTTTCTGGGATTCGTTTATGGAAGACATATCAGCTAAATTTAAATCCTATATATTTTTCAATAATGGCTATCTGTCGCTCAACATATTGCCCGTTTTCTACTGAAAGATTAGAAGAATGTTTGAGAGAATAGCTCTCCGCATACGGTTCTATCATCTCATGCTTCCAAGTTCCTCTATTCTCTGCACAGTTTTCAATGAGAGATGATAACAGAGATCTAGAAAGAGTATTAGAACCATGGCATATAGCCAAAAATAATGAAGCAGAATCTAACTCTATCCATCCTTCCTCAACTGAGGCCGTTCGACGCTCTATATCTATAAGATAAATTGTTGAGTTACTTGAAATGGTTAAATTTGCAATGATGGCCCTGCGATGTTTTTTCTGCTCAGCAAGGTTGAATCCTTTGATGTAATTAATGTACTGCCATGTGGATTTTCTTCTTGTATCAGTCCACGTGTCTGGAAAATACGAGTAGACAGAAGAGGGGGCACCCAAACCTGAAAAAACCTGAATGAACTCGGAATGAGTTATGTATGGTGAACTTTTTAGGACTGACAATAATTTTAGGAATAGTTCTAGCCGACATATCCGATTCTTAAAAATGTGTCTGTTTTCGTATTCACTTGGAGGTAAGCAAAAATCAACCGGAGGGATAGCACCATTTGATGAACCATCACCAGTATTTCCTGCTCCGACATTTTTTTCGTTGGGAGGTCCGGAAGCGTTATTTTTATGGTTTTTGTGTGGGTCTTGTCTCTGTTTCTCCACATTTTTTGTCACTAAGTCAGAAAATTCTGTTCCCCTGCGTTTTTCAAGTAAAAGCTCTTCCATTTTATTGGTTGGCTCTTCCTGAGGCTGTAGCTCCAATTGGTTATCTTTTTTTACACGAGGTTTTGGTTTCCCACTTTTTGATTGACCTTCCACGGGCCTGGTTCCAGGGGAATAGGGATCCTTGTCTCCAGGATTGTCCCTAAAATGCTTTAGATTTGTGAATGGGTAGGCCGCAGAACAACCAAGTATGTCATATACGATAAATGTTTTATTCTGAGCTTTTTCTGGATGGCACCATTTACCATACACATTTAGGTTGGTTGTTTGGTTCTCAAAAGGAAAACCAGCTTTAGGGCGTATAGGTTGTCCTGTGTTCTTTTGTATGGACATATTGGGACTAATGTTGCTAATGACAGTGCTTGCCTTCTTATCAAAAGCTAAACGTGCAACCTGAGACGCTGCACTATCATGTGTTTTAGCCTTCAGCATGATAAAAGCCTCACCAGAGTCATTAATATATGATTTTGCTGGGTCATAAATAGAATCGAGTTGAAGTCCGAATTTAAATATCTGTTGAAAGACATATTGAGACTCGGAAAAGTATGCCTGTAGAATGACATAGTGTGGAATTGCAATCCTGTTTCCATCCGGCAGGTTTATGATTTCGCAATATGTATGGGTCGCAGGTTTGTGATAAGGGTGATAAGCGAATGGGATTATATGGTTCCCTTTTGTATCCTTGGCTCCTGACTGGAGAGTTGCTGTAGTTTGGATATCTATGGTTGTTGATTGAAAGCACTCTCTCATTTCCATTGAATGCTTCAACTTCAGCCTTCTCCCTTTATGCCAAACATCACCTAGTCGTACGATCATAAGATAGCTAATAGGTATACATACTCTGTTTGGCTGAGAAAAATTTGTTGATGTTTTGTAATTGAGACTGGAGCTATTCGGCTTTGACTTGAAAGCTGATAGATATACATCTACAAGTGGCTCACTAAAACGTTGACCGTATTGGTTGAAGTAGTGCAAGTATCCAAACCAGTCAACCCGCCAGTAGTTATTATCATGATTAGTTAACTCATTTATATTAAAGTCAGTAGGTGTTGTCACGGTAACTCTCTTAACTACAGATAGAAAGTAGAGGCACAGCACTATACTGTGCCTGTTAGATTTAACTGTTTGGTAATGAACGCCAATGAGAGCAGACACTTTCCCACTTGCCGTATCGGAATCTGGGGTAGCTGACCACATGGACGACTTTGGGTTTGTTGGACTTATCCATACAATCCTCCTAATCAGAGATTATGGAGGGACCTCTATTGTAATCAGAGCTGACACACGCTAATATCTTTAGAAGTAATCTTGATATAGCGGTAGGCTGAGACCTCCGGCATAAACCTGAAAGTAAAAATTGTGGTGATTTTTACTTTTCAACTCTGAAATAGACTTTTGTTAGTAGCGAAAGTCTATTTTTCCTTCCTGACTCCTTTAAATGGTGTTTTGTCGGATGTTTTCACATCCATGAATCTGCCAGTGTTTGTATCTCTTTTCACCCAATGTCCACTAGGTGTCTGGGTTTGAGAGCGTTCTCTTACTGCTCCGTTTCTATGGTTATCTCCGGTTTTTCCGTTTGTTGCCATGGATCTTTCCTCTTTTGTGATGTAAGTTACTACTTAACGTATAGGTTGTGTTAACCTATACGGCACAGGTTAGATTTTTCTATACGACCTGTCAATATATATCTAACAAAAAGTTTGCTTTATATGTGTAGTTTGTATATATATACAGTAATTCTGTTTGATATATACATACGATTTGGTTTGGTATAACATGCCGCCAATTTTTTTATGGAGATTTACACATGACCTTAGCTGAGAGATTGACGGAGTTACGAGTGAGTAAGAAAGCGTCTCTACAAGCTGTCGCAGACGCTGTCGGTGTATCGAAACCTCATATTTGGGAACTCGAAAAAGGTAAGACTAAGAATCCATCATTGGAATTATTGAAAAAACTTGCACTATACTATGGCATCACTCTTGATTCGTTAGTAGGACTTGATTCTGGAGAGAATACTAGTGCTCACGTTTTATTTCGAGATTTTAAGTTGGATATAGATAATTTATCGGAAGAAGATAGACAGACCATTAAAAATGCTTTAGAAATGGCAGAGGCTCTAATTAAGCAAAGAAAAAGTACATAAAACTAATGATTAATATAGATCGACTAGCATTGGCTGATTTTTTTACTCCTGAAGAACTTGTAAATGAAATATTCCGTCAGTGCCCCGATCTACGTATTCCTATTCCTGTCAAAGATATAGCTAAGGCATGTGGTATTATTGATATAGTGGAACTGGGTTTGTCAGAGAATTCTCGTCTTGAAGGGATGTTAGTATCTGATTCTGTTAAAGAATATGGTATAATTTTTCATAAGAAGCATACTGATATCAGTGGGCGAGAACGATTTTCTATAGCTCATGAACTTGGGCATCATCTTTTACAACATCATAGTCCAAATAACTTTTGTATTGATAATTTTACCAGTTATTATCAGAAAGAATTTGAAGTAGAAGCTAATGCATTTTCTGAATTATTATTGATGCCAGAGTCAATAGTGTTGTCCGATTTAAATTCTAAAGATGTTTCTTTGAACCTATTTAATGAAATCTCCTCAAGATTGGATGTTAGTTTTTCTGCAATGGCTAATCGGTGCTGTAAATTACTTAGTTTACCAATGGCTATAGTCCATGCAAAGGATAATGTGTGTTCGTACTGTTGGGCTAATTGGGATGCTTTAGCTTCTTGGAAACTGAAGTATTTGAAAGAGCAGGCTCTTCCTCTGGAAAGCTTAATTGTAAATGAACGTACACTTCAAAATGAGATCACGGATAAACAGGTTGTATCTTCAAACGCCTGGTTTGAAGAATCTGAAGGGTATTCCTTGCCAGAAAGAGTATTAGAGCAAACGTATTACCAAGACAATGGTTATAGTGTTACATTGGTTTTGGTATGCTCTTGATGTTATTTAATTAATCTTTGATATTCTTTTCTGAGTATAATCGTGGATTTAGTATGTGAGTTCCAGTCTCAGGACATAAGAAGATTAGAGATGTTCGTCTATGAAACCTGTTTTCAACCACTCCTGGCTTATAAATGAAGCCGAAGCCTTAAAACTACAACAGGCACTATCAGCCAAAGTAATCAAGGTAGATAGATTCAATCATATTGAGCTAATTGCCGGAACTGATGTGGCCTATCAGAAGGAAAGCAACAAGTTAGTCGCAGCTGTTGTTGTTCTCGATGCGAACACTTTGGATATTGTAGAAACCGTCATCGTAGAGGATACAGAGCAGTTCCCTTATATCCCGGGACTGTTCTCTTTTCGGGAACTCCCACCACTAGTTAAAGCTTTTGCTCAGTTAAAAAATACACCTGATCTGGTTGTCTGTGATGGGCAAGGTTATGCTCATCCTCGCCGATTTGGATTAGCCTGTCATTTGGGCGTTATTTTCGATATACCAACCATTGGGTGTGGTAAGACTAGATTGCTTGGGGAACATGAGGAACTACATGAAAAAAGAGGAGCAATGGCTCCTCTGATGAATAACAATGAAATTATTGGTAATGTCTTGCGGACACAGGATGGTATCAATCCTGTTTATATCTCTGTAGGCCACCGAATCTCTTTAGAAACTGCTTGTGACTGGATTTTAAAACTTTCCCCTAAATACCGGCTGCCCGAAACAACAAGGCAGGCCGATCAATTAGTGAAAGCAAGTTTAAAAAAATAATCACCAATCTGCGTACATTTCTCGATGTCGTTTTAGAAGATTTGCCTGCACGGATTCAGGATCTAACTCTCTGGATTCAACCAAATCACCACTTTCATTCCACTCTTGGTAACCGAGCTCGATTCCAAGCTCATATTCAGCTTTGATTTTTATACAGCCATTATCAAACCAGGTTGTACTTTCACCATGTCGAAGTCCTCTTTTGCAAGAAAACTCTTCTTTAATCTGCCCTGAAGGATACCAGCGCTTCGTTGTACCAGTAGCAAAGCCATTTTTATACTCAGCTTCGCTTAAAAGTTTACCTTCAGCTCCAGGTTCATAACTCACTCCAGTAAAGGGATGGCCTTCATATAGACAAAGATCACCATCTAGCTCTAGTTCATCATCATCAATTCTAATCATGGCTTCACAATACTCTTTTTGGTGTAATGCATAACTTCTGGAAAATACTGTGTTCCATTTGTCAAGAAATCACAATGTGGACAACGGGGAACAGGAAGTCCTCTTAATGGAACTGGTGCTTTTTTAGCAGAGATTGTATATATCATAAAATCATCCAGCGCTGCACCTTCTCTGGCTAACATCGCTTGATTTAGAGCATACACTTCAGCATGCGTTCCAGCTCCAAGAGTCTTTTCGTAACCATTCAGAATATCTGATGGCATGTCCTTCAAGCGATTTGCCAATAGTGGGTCCAGTTTTGAAGGAATTGATTCGTGGTTTATATCAAAGAAAAACTGTCCTGTTTTTGTATCAAATACACCCGCGACAACAGGCCCCATTTCATTTTTAGACATTCCCGTCCTAAGCAATCGATTGTATTCTTCAGTCGTTGCTCCCCGTAAGTTAATACGTTGGTTGATCTGTTCTGATGTCAACGTACCATATTTTGCTCGTAGCTCTTCCAGCCGCCCCTTCTGTAACACTTTCTGACCAGCACAAAGCCCTTTACGCATCATCAGTCCCAGCGGGTCAATCCACCCGATCGGGTTTGGGGCATACTGGTAGTTGTTCAGCCCGCCCGCTAAACCTATGGGGTCAACGGTGATAAAGCGTCCGGTGTTCGGGCTATAGTAACGGTGCCGGTTGTAATGTAAACCCGTTTCTTCATCATAATACTGCCCCTGAAAACGCAGCGGGCTGGTAATTTCTGCTTTGCGCTGGTAGGCAACATTACCGTAACTGTGATAATCCACCGACCATGCCACTTGCCCGGTTGCATCGGTGATTTCCAGCGGCGTCCCAATCTGGTCGAGGTGATAAAAGTACGGTGTCGCGTTAGCTGCACCTTCGCCGATAATCAGTGCCAGCGGTTTAAAACTACCGTATTCGTATAGATAGGTCTGATAATGACTGTCGCCTGATTCTGCCAGCAGCTTGTCGCCCTGCCACAGGAATTCGGTGGTTCTCTGGTGTCCGGTTTTGTCCGTGACCGCTTTTTGAATCCGTCTGCCGAAAGCATCGTATTGGTATTGCGCAATAGTGCCGTCGTGCTTTTCAACCCGGGTCAGGCGGTGCTGACCGTCGTATTCATAGCGGGTGATAAGCGACTGATTCGTGCCTCGGGCTTCCTGAACGAGATTACCGAACTCATCATACTGATAGTGACAGTCACCCTGAAACAGCAGCCTGTTGCCTTCTACATTACTCAGCCGGTCCTGTATCAGGTTGCCTGCCGGGTCATGGGCAAACGTCTCGCTGACACTGCCGCGCACCGACGTCAGACGGTCCAGCGGGTCATACTGATATTGAGTCAGGCCGCGCAGGTTATCTTCCACCTGTGTCAGGTTACCCGAGCGGTTATACTGATAACGGCGGAACAAGGTCTGTTGCTGCGCCTGACTGACCCGGTGCTCGCTCAGGCGGCCCATATCGTCATACTGGAAGTGACAGGTCAGCGCGCCCTGTGTCCGGCTGCTTTCCAGACCACTCACCTGATACTGGTGTTGGGTCAGGCAATGCCCGTTCAGGCTGACCTGATGCAGACGCCCATGCTGAAACTCATAGTCAATCTGCTGGCCGTCCGGCAACAGGTGCGCTGTCAGATGCCCCATCGCATCATAGCGGTAACCGGCACTCGCCCAGCCCTGATGTTCGACCATCAACCGGCCCAGCACATCATATTCATACGCCAGCGGCCACTGGCCGTCATCAACACCGGTGAGGTTACCCAGCAAATCGTAGCTGTAACTGATTGTTGATTCATCCGGCAGGATTTTCTCTATCAGTTTGCCCTGCTCGTTATACGCATAACGGGTAATCAGCTCAGTGCCTTCACTACCGATTTCAGTCTTCGCGGTCAGTTGGGTATGGCTGTCATATTCATACACGAACTGACGACCATCGAATGTCACTTCCCGCTGCACATGACCGGTCGGCATGTAGTCAATCTGATAGCGTTCGCCACGCTCGTTGATAATCTCACTGACAAAATGGAACGGGTTGTCATAACGGTACTGAACCGTACTGCCGTCCGGATTGGTCTTCTTCGTCACCAGATGGAGCGGGAACTCATAGTCATAGGTCGTGACTCTGCCCTGCTCATCGGTAAACTTGGTCACCTTGTTGTAAGCGTTGTATTCGTAGAAACGGGTCTGTCCGCCGGGAAGTACCTGTTTGGTCAGGCGTCCGCTGCGGTCATAAGACAGTTCTGTAACCCCCTGACTGTCATGGCGCAGGCGCAGTCGCCCCAGAATATCGTAGCGGTAGCGAATCACTTCACCCTGCGGTGTGGTTTCATCCACCAGATGACCGTTGCGGTTCCAGGTCAGTTTGTGCTCACCACCGTCCGGATAGATGATTTTCTCAATCAGGCCGTGGTCATTGTAGTCATAATTTGTAGTGTGACCGAGCGGGTCGGTCTGCTCTGTGATATGGCCCAGATGGTCATGTCGGTACTGCCATATCGCTTTATCCTGCTGCACTTTGCTCAGCAGGCCATTACGATAAGAAAAATGGGTGATTAAGCCATTGGGCTCGATTTTAGCAACCAGCTCTCCGGCATCGTTATACACCAATTCGGTGACATTGCCGAGCGCATCGGTTTCTTTGGTCAGACGGCCTTTATCATCGTATTCCTTGAGGTATTCACCGCCGCTGCCGTCTACTTCTTTCACCAGCCGGGCGTTTTCATCATGCTGATACACCTGCTGCGTGCCGTCGCTGTTGGTCAGCGTCACCGTGCCCGCATCTTCATCCCATTCATAACGGGTATCCACCTGAGTCAGGTTACTGTACTGGCGGGTTGCCCGGACCTGCTTGCCTTCGCCCTGCCATTCCCAGCGGAATACTGCGCCACCGGCCAGCTCACGCGACTGAATCACATGCTGTTCATCGTAGGTATACTGCTCGGTTTCACCACTGGCATTGGTTGCGCTAATCAGTTGTGACAGACCGTTATAGCCATAGCTCACCTGCGTCTGGACAAACTGCCATTCTTCCTGCTCAGCCAGATAAGCATACAAATCCACCCGGCTAATCAGGTCATGTTCATAAACCAGTTCAAACTTCAGGTTGGTCTCGGTGGCAACCCGGACCGGACGATGCTGACGGTCATAAGCGATGCTCAGCGTATGGTCGTAAACATCCTTGATAGTGGTCAGTCTGCCGCTGGCACCACTCATTTTAAAGGAATAAAAATGCCCCCCGGCAGCAATCACAATCTGCTCATCACTGCCAAGAAAAGCAGCCGAGCCTGCCATCCGGTTGGTAATGGCCGGAAGCTGCTTTGTCGGTCTGGGGAAACGGGTCAGTTTACCTTCACCGTCCCGCCAGATGATTTCATCCCCATCAAGGGTCAGTTGATGAGAAAGCGAGTGCGACCAGCCATAACCCAGCCCGACATTGGTTTCTACAGCACCGGTCCGGTAGAGTCGTTGCCACTCAAACGGCAGCAGACCAATTAGGTGACCTTCGGTCAGCTCAAGCAGCTCCTCACCGGTTGCCATGGAAATGGGGTCATTGTCACAGACAGTTGTCTTGTTACCTTGTGTTGAAAGGCCGGATTCGTTTTTTGCCACCTTGCTGCTATCCAGCAGATCGTCTCTGTCCATGTGAAGTTTACTGGTAGGTCGGTTACTGGCTTCAAACTCAAGTTTGCCATTGCGATAGACACTTTTGCCGCCCTTGTTCATGGCGATACGCTTGAATTTCTCACAGGCCTTGTTAATCAGTTTCTTGGCAAAGGCAAAGATTTCCTCAATCACTTTCAGCAGCGGTTCGATAACTTTTTTAATCGCCACCCCGGCAGTTTTTACCGCTCGGTAAACCGCATAAGCCACGCCAGAAGCCGGTGTGGCAATAAAGGTGACAATTACGCCACCAAGCAGCCCCAGCAGCACACCAGCCAGTGCATTACCCCCCATTTCAGCCAGCTTATTCAGCATTCCCGTCAGCGGCACCATCGAGATATAAGCCATCATCGCCCGTACAAACAGATATAACGCCGCTTCATCTGAGGCAAACAATAATGCTTTTCCCAGCATATCCGGGGCACTACTGGCAGCATTTTTAATGGCATTAATAATATCCGCTGCACCATCAACCATATCTTTCAGAGCTTTCTTCGGGTCTTTGAGCATGTCATAAATTTCGCCAATCCCGTCCCACAGCTCTTTCAGTGCCTTCCAGATACCATCAGCAAAATGGCTAATCACCGATAAAACCGACTGGGCAGCACTATTGGAAAAATAACTATCCCACTCTGGTTTGAATGAATTCCATTTGCCGGTCAGCCAGTCAACCAAATCTTCGCTGAGCTCATCATAATGAGCAAACAAGCTATCCATCTCCGCCGGAGTCGGTTTATTGTTAATCACCACTTCATAATATTTGCCCGGCGTCAGCCCGGTTACGGTAGCTTTTCCTTGTGCATCAAGGGTAACAGTCTGGGTTTCACTCCCGTCTTCGGCTTTGATAATCGCATCAATACCGCCCAGCGGAACATTATAGATAGACTGGAACATACTCTCGATTTCCAGCTTGCCGCTAAGCGGGCAGCTCACTTTAGTGGCATAGTTACCGTCATCTTTACCGACCGTCGTACTCTCGCCACTGACTTTGAGCTTCTTGTCCATTGAAAAGAGCGAAGGCAAATCCAACGCAGCACTGCCCTTATCCGCAACCTGAAAATACCATTTCTTCGTATGTTCCCGATATTCGGTCAACAGACCGGGAAAGGCTTCCAACTGATGATTGATATAGTTATAAAATTCCTGTTTTTCGTTCATGAAAGCATCCCCAACCGTTGTTGTTCTTGTTCTATATATTCAATGAAAGCCGAAAGATAACCGTCTTTTTCACCCTGATAGCGGGCGACAAAGCGTTCTATCTTTTGAAGCAGGACCGATTCGGGATAGGCCTCATAAAGTGACTGCTGATATTCGCTCAGCCCCTGAAGCCGGTTGTTGACCAGGACGCTTGGGTCTTCGCTCAGCGCATCCACCACCGTCTGTGGCACATTCCACCACGGGAACTCCCGCTCCCTGAAATCCTCGGCCGCAGTGGGGCTGGGGTTGTCGATTCGGGTAGTGGCGCTCAGCCAGCAACAGGTTGGCCCCATCAGGGCAGCGCGCTGCTCGTCGTCGCAGAAGCTGGCAACGTCCAGGCCGAACCTTGGGTCATAGAAGCGGAAAAACACATGCTCGCCAGACGGCATCCACACCTGCGTCAGGCTGCGAAAATGGGCCTGAACCACCTCAAACGAGGCTTCGGAGCCAACCAGCATGCCCCAGTCGTCGCTCGACTCGTTTTCAATCCACTCGATAAACGGATGTACCGGGGAAACCGGGCCGATTTGTGGCATCACTTCGCGCCACTCGGCATAGGGGGTACCCAGCCAGATGCTCTGGGCATTCTCGCCGCCGTTCATGTAAAACCAGTGCTCCGGCTGGCCGTCGCTGGTGCCGTTTAAAATCACGTACCAGTTTAAATCTTGGGTGAGTTGCTTGTTTAGATAAGACATTAGGTAACTCCTTTCAACATGCTTATCTGCTTCAGTTGTTGTCTTATTGGGAGGGCAACCGACATCCAAGCCCAACCCTGGAATATCAAACTTCGCATATAGCCATACCTGTGTTGTTAGTTTTTCTTTTTATAGTGACGGGGGGATTTCCCAGCTTGATCTCTAATACTATTATCTCTCAGCCAAGTAAGGAAAATAAGCTCAAGATTATATGAAATTGATTTAACCTGATTCATTAGGTTTGTGCTGTTTTCAGGGGGGGAACATATTTTTTGGAATGGGGTTATCACTACTGACATTTGCATTATAGAAAGATACAGCATCTGATGCTGCATCTATCTAACTGATCAATGAATTAGGGAAATAGGAGGGATTTAGATAACTAGAAACCGAGGTCAATCAGCTGGTTGGTTATTTGCCTTGTATGTCGGTTAACAAGAAAATCTAACTGGTGGTTACTTTGTGTCAGTCTTGTAAAGTCTTCCAAGAATGTGGTTGGACGAACCAACGAAAGTGTCTGGTTATTTTTGAATACGAAATCAGCCTGGGGGCTACCATCACTATCTTTGGATTCAATTAGGTAAGTCGCTGGGGAGTGAAAATTCAACTTTTGTCCAAGTTTCTCAGAAAGAGCAGTATACAGACCTTTACATGCTTGCTTGGCCTTCTGGGTTTGTTGGTAATTAAAAAGGTGGTTGCTGTCAAAGGAGACCTGGAAACAATGGTCATCACTCCTATCCATGAGTATATCCATCTGAACCTGGTGCGGGTAACGCTGCTCAATCCATGAACCCACAGCCTCTTCAATTTTGCTTAGGACATAGTGAGAGGCAGAATACAGACTCCCATAGACCATTTGTCCATTCATGAATAACCGAATCCATGCGTCGTTGAATGTGCAGGAATACCCAGCAGGAATTTCACGATGAAAATGAGGGATATTCATTGAAATACGTAAACGGTTTTCCTCCTCTGGATCTGGACTATCCCATGACTCGATACAATGCTTCTGGTATTCCCAGTGAGGGATGTCGTAGCAGAGTAAATCAGGAAAGTTACAGATATCTGTGTCTGCTCTGCCAGATTCAAACATGGAAAGAAAATCTTTTCCTTTCCCCCGCAGTTTCTGCAATGCCATATTGGTTTGGTAAACTGTCTGAGGAGAAGATTCGAACCAATATTGGTCAGCTTCTTCTTCCGACAGATGGGTGATCCCTGGCATATAATGTTCAAGGATTAATGTTTCCTGATTTCGAAAATTCATATGGCGGACTCGTATTGTCAATTAAGCTTTATTGCTGCTCCATATCATGACAGATGATGAGTGATTGGGGTGATGTGTTCTTGTGAACTTTCTCGTAAATTTTATAACATCAGGAAGGTATTAACAGGAGGGGAAATAATTACTCTGATGAAGTATCAATATCTTTAATCAACGTCAGCAATTGTTGTTTCTTCTCGTCAGATAGTTTTGCAATTTCCACAGCAAGTTCAGCAGATAGTTGATCCTCACAGAAGAAATAATTTAATGGTACGTCAAGGGCTTCAGCCATTTTTTTCAATGTGCTGATATCCGGAGTATGTCTTCCCTTTTCGTAATGATTCATCCGCCCACTGGCCGAGCTTTCGTCCATACCGATCATCACTCCAAGATTTTTTTGAGTGATGCCAGCACGCTGACGCGCTTCCTTGAGCCGAATGGGAATTGGATTCTGCACTTACACATTTCTTACAAACCTGTCGATAACTTAGATTGTCTAAGTTTTACTGATTTTTGTATACTTAGCAATCCTAAGTTTTTCTATATCTATGTTTAATCATGAATCAATCTGTAAATCTCAACAAACATATGTTTAACCTGTTGATCGAAAAAAAGATAGACAACTTTTCTGTGACCGAAGCAAGAGATAGTCTAATGTCACAGACAAATGAGTTTTCCAAAACTGAAGCCCGGAAATTTGTGTACCGCCAGTTAACCTATCTGGAAAAAAAAGGTTGGCTCAGTAGTGCTGGAAGTGGCAGAGAAAAGTATTATACCCAGACCAAGACTTTCAAAGATATGTCCTTCAACCCCAGAGCGTTTCAGACAGGGCGGAGACCTGATAAGCTGCCAGACACAGCCTCTTTTTCCACCCTGACAAAGGAAAAAAATGAGTACGAAGGTGAGCTGGCGATTGTTCTGGGGGAAATCGATGAGTATCGCTCCCTACTTGAGCGTTTCCCAGACAGAGAAAGCTTGTTTCATCCATTGTTTGAGGAAGCCAGAGAACGTTCTGCCCGGTTGCTTGGCCGAATTAATGCACTGTCGGCGGTACTGAAAGCGGCGGGTTCATCGGTGACACCATGTTGAGACAATGGCAGAAAATCTGTATTCGCTCAGTACTTGAGAAATACCATTCAGAGCAGAAGCACTTTCTGTGTCAGGCGACCCCCGGGGCAGGAAAAACTCTCATGGCCGCACGAGTAGCCAAATCCCTGCTCGAATCCGATGAAATTGATCTGGTGCTATGCTTTTCTCCTTCCCTGACAGTTACTGATGGTATAAGAAATACTTTCTCATGGCAGTTGGAGTGTCCGTTTGACGGAGGTCTTGGTGCCGTGGGAGCTTCATATACCTATCAGAGCCTCAAGTTTCTTGGAGACCTTTTCTGGAAAACCATCAGTAAGTACCGGGTGCTTGCCATATTTGATGAAATTCATCATTGCTCTGGTGACGGAACTGGCCGTTCGAATGTTTGGGGAGAGCAAATTCTGGCAAGGATTCAGGGGATGGCTCGATATACTCTGGCTCTATCGGGAACGCCATGGCGTTCAGATTCAGTACCTATTGTGATGGCTGAGTATACCGACCCGGAAGGGCATATTATTTGTGACTATCAATATGGATTGAAACAAGCCATTGATGATGGTGTCTGTAGGGCTCCCAAGATTGTACTGGTAGATAACGAACATCTAACGATTTCTGAAGGTGCTGAAACCAAGTCATTTTCGTCCATTATTGAGCTTTTACGTCAGACAAAAACGTCCTACCAAAGTGTGCTCCACAATAACGAGGCAATGCAGTACCTCCTTGGTCTTGGCTGTGCAAAGCTGGCAGAGATCAGGCAGGAGAATCCATCAGCAGGGGGACTGGTCGTAGCATCATCGGTTAAGCATGCCAGAAAAATACAGGAACTTCTGACAGAGCAGTTTCACCAGACTGCTACACTGGTGACCTACCATCACGATATGCCACTGAAGACCATTGATGAATTCAGAAACAGTGAGTCTCAGTGGATTGTTAGTGTTGGGATGATTAGTGAAGGGACAGATATACCTCGGTTGCAGGTGTGCTGCCACCTGAGTTCGGTAAAAACAGAGCTGTATTTCCGTCAGGTTCTGGGACGAATTTTGAGAGTTAACAATTCCCAAAATCAACAGGCCTGGCTTTATACCTTCGCTGAGGAAAACCTGATTGGATTTGCCGAGCGGATTGAACAAGATATCCCTGACACCTGTTTATTTACCAAACAATTCGAAGGCAGTGACTTTTATGGGGGTGACGATCTCAAAAACTCATCACCTCAAAATGATTCCAGTTTACTGTTTCCGGGGAGAGTTGAGGATATCGCATGGAGTAATTCCCTGACCGAATCTCCGGTAGATGCAATAGGAAACAATCCCCCAATATTCGATGAATTACGTCTGGGACGTTTTAGACAACAGGTAATTTCTGCCTTTTCCTAGTTGTTTAAACACATGGTAGTACATGAAAAACACACAACAAGAGACGTCTTTTGAGGGAGATAGAGCAAACAATCTGTATATCAATGGTTGGTAAATTGCATTTCAGAGGAAAAGTTCGAATACTGAATATATGAAACTAATCTAAATCAGTCATGGATAGCAAATCATGAAATGGATAGCTCTTGCAATACTCTTTTCCCCTATTGTGGTACAGGCAGTATCATATCCAACAAGCTTTGAGAACGCCAAAGCCAAAGCGGAAAAAGAAGTTTACTTCGACCATTTAACCACTTTCTATTGTCAATGCGATTTTGTGTTCGATGATGTAACTGATCTTGATGGAGATGGTAACACTCACGAAACGATGATCAAACCGCAGTCATGCGGTTATCGACCAAGAAAACCAGTAACAAGTAGTGGCAAGCCAAACGAACGTACTTCAAGGATTGAGTGGGAACACATTATGCCTGCTCATGCCTTTGGGGGACAACTAGACGAGTGGGTCAATAGAAAGTCTTTTCCTGAGTGTAGAAAAAGCAACGGTAAGATCTTGAGTGGACGGGAATGTGCCTACAAACTCAACCCAGCTTTTAAGAAAGCTCATGATGACTTAAATAATCTGGCCCCTGCTGTAGGTGAATTGAACGCTGACCGTTCTGATTATAGATTTGCTAACCTTGTTGGAGAACTAAGGGAATATGGGCAGTGCGATTTTGAGGTCAATTTTGAGCAGGACTTGGTTGAACCGGCCGATGATATCAAAGGAGATATTGCCAGAACTTATCTATATATGGTTGAAACTCATAGCGCTGTAATTAGCAGTGATATGTTAACCATGATGCTTCACTGGAACTTGCTTGATCCAGTAAGTGATTGGGAGTGCGAACGAAATCGGCGAATAGAAAAAGCACAGGGTAAGGGAAATCATTATGTATCAGATCTTTGTGCTAGTAGATAGTAACAGTTCATCTGGCCCCCCATTGTGCGTTGTCTGAGAACTATTCACATTTCGAACCATTTGAACAAAAACTTGCAATCATCGCCATTTTTGACGATGATTAGTAATAAACGTGAGATAAAGTGAATTATGTACCCAGGCGGCAAAGGCAAGACATTTCATCATCTAATCAATTTGATGCCTCCTCATCATTGCTATATTGAGCCATTCCTTGGCTCAGGGGTTATCCTAAGAAAAAAGCTTCCAGCTGCCGAAAATATAGGAAATGATTTGGATGCTCGCTGTACTCAAGGGTTTGAAGATATCTCAAATGCGACTTTTTACAACGAAGACGCTTTAAGTTTACTTGATCGGCTTCCCCTAGATACAAACACCCTTGTTTATTGCGATCCGCCTTACGTTACATCTACAAGAAAAAAGAAAAATTTATACAAATATGAATACACTGATGAGCAACACGAACAGCTTTTACAATTCCTGACCCGTCAAAACTGCATGACTATGATTTCAGGATATGAATGCGAGTTGTATCGAAATTACTTAGCTCATTGGAACAAAGTTAGCTTTAATAGTCAGACGCAAAGTGGAGTTCGAGAGGAAACGGTTTGGTTTAATTTTCAACTACCAAGCCAACTTCATGATAGTCGGTACTTAGGGCGCAATTTTAGAGAACGGCAGGTCATCAAAAGAAGGCAACAGCGGCTAAAACAAAAATTTCAGAACATGGATCCGATAGAACGTGCAGTGTTTTTCGAGTGGTTAAAATCTGAATACCCTCAATATGGTGAACGAATATGAACATACAAACTGCATACTTAACACTAGGCCAGAGTCAAATAAACCTAGATATACCAAGTCAAGATCAAGATGTTATACCAGGCGTAAAATGGGGGAAGGTAGATAGCTTTCCAACAGTTGCCTACTGGCTTTATTGTATTCTCGCAAAACGCCTTGAAGGTAAGCAAGTTCAATACAAACTAGGAAGAACATTGCATGAAGAAGTAGGAGCATGCTTACTTGGTGGCCATGGAATCCCAGCAGCTGTAGGTCTGGCTGCCTATGAGCAACTCAAAAAAAAGGGAGCTTTCGACGGGACAATTCACTCTGAAGAACGCCTTTACAATTGGCTATCAGCCCCAATTTCAATGCCAGAAAAGCAAGTGAAATATCGATTTGCCAAACAAAAAGCATGTTACTTATATCATGCATTGAAGCACCTTGGCTCAGAAGAGGCGCCATTGGACTCTGGGGTAAATCTAAGGGATTGGCTAACTGAAATTAAAGGGGTCGGCTTAAAGACCGCTTCTTGGGTAGCAAGAAATTGGTTGGAAGCAGATGACGTTGCAATTCTTGATATCCACATTTATAGAGCAGGGCTACTTGGCGGTTTCTTCAAAGACGAAATGACTGTAGAAAGGCATTATAAAACCTTAGAAAAAATTTTTGTTAATGTTGCTAAGGGGATGGGAGTTAGGACCTCAGAGTTAGACGCTGTTATGTGGTTCGAAATGCAACAGAACCCTTATATATTTGATTTACTAGAACATAGAGACCAAGTACGAAAAGGGCTACTCGACAAAAACGCTGTCATCCGGATTTCGCCCAAAAAGGCTCGTCCCCACACCAAGCAACTCTCTCTTATCTGACAACTGACTTGCCTCTTCGATACCGCAAATACCCAGTTGACAAAAATTCAGCCCCATAGCTTGCGCTACTAGCGCAAGCGTCGCTGATAGGCCACCACTGTGTCGAAGTGCTGACACTTCTGGGTTATAGTATTTACTTCTCAACAACGTCATATCGGCTACAAACCAAATTAAAGACGCAGAGTTTCGAGAACTCAGAAAACTATGGCATCGTTCATACAGTTTTTGACGGCTATCAGAAACTTCTAATTGCTTAAGAATGTGTCTAACAGGATCATATATAAACCAGTTTCCATCGCATGTACATACTAGGACTAAAATGGAATTGAGTGCTCCCGGAGAACCCACATTAGTGTAAAAAATCTGTTCTCCATAATTATTAATGTCAGCGGATTTTACTCTACAGGTGTGATACAAAAGCTCACCAATATCTTCAATACTCGGCGGTAAGAAGCGCCTCTTTGAACGCCTTCCTTCCAATACACGAATAAATTCAGAGTCCAACTTAGTCGGTGGAGGTAATTTTACCTCATTTATATATTTTACAGTAAAAGACTCTGACTGCTCAGGCGCTTCTCGCTTGATCGATTCGGATATCATGCTGGATCTAATTTACCAAGTTTGCTTAGTGTTAATTGGTGCTTATTGCATCCTCTGCATTCATAGCATGGAATATTAGCTTTATGGCAAGAATAAGTTTGAAGTAGAAGTTGCTCAGATATGCCACTAATTTCTATCAATTCTTCTGTCATATAGTTCAGGGCTGGAGCCGTTATGGATAAACAGCCTTCTTGATATGACGTTAGTGCATTAATCTTTTCTACAAACTCTTGAGTGCCATCTAAGTGTTCTCTATCCGAAGCAACAGTACCAATCATTAGCTCTTTACATCCGTATACCAGAGCTTTTGTCGCCGCTATAGTGAGAATAAGCTGATTTCTATACGGCCACCAATCTGATTTACTACCCACTTGCAGCGCATCCTTGCCGGCGAGGTCACCACTTCCTAAAGAAGAACAATCAACGTCTATTTCAATTAAGGGAATACCAAGACTGTCAGCAATTTTCCTGGCAGCCTTGCGTTCTGCTCTGGCTGATAACTGACCATAATTGATGTTAAACGCAACGTCTGGTTGCTGCCAACATGCTAATGATGAAGAATCCATTCCTCCAGATAATAGAATACCTCTCATATATTCCTCTACAGCCAAGCAAGTTTATAAATAGATGTCGCAAAGTCCCTCTCGACCACACAACCTGTTCCAGAGTACATCTTCAGATGCTCATCTGTACTATTTTCGGCATAAACAACAACTTTCTTACCTGCTTTAATTGCATAACCAATCTCAAAAAGAGTGCCGGGATCATGCCCATCAAACAATGCATAGAGCAAGTCACAACTATCTATGGCTTTAATATCCTCTGGAGCGACAGCATCAGCCTCACCAATACCAAGTTCGTGGTAAGGACTAAACACTTCAAAGCCAAAGTTTTCCAAAGCATACCTACATTGATTGATAAGCCACATTTGGCCGACATTAAAAAATGGTCCGGCTAGATATACTTTTTTTTTGACTCTTGGTTTGTTTGCCTCAAAAAATTTAACTGACTGAGCAAATTTATCTAAGTTACTCTCACTAACCATCATACCTTTTTCAACATAAAAGGCCGTAGCGATAGAGGCTTTCTGAGCTGAGTCAATTATTGAAAGTTGCCTTACAAAATAGAAGTGGCTGAAAGCTGCTACAAAGGCGTCACCAGAGCCAATAGGACTAACCTTTGCGGTACAGCATGCCGAAATCCATTCTTCTCTGTCATCTGTACAAACGAAGGCTCCCAAAGATCCACATTTTACAATGATAGCTTTTGCATCCTCATGTTCGAGTAACCAACGAGCTTGCTCAGAAAGTGGATCAGTTTTATCACGTCCTGCTTGCTTATAAAAATATCCAAGTTCCGCTTTATTTAGTACATAGAGCAGTTCATTAGCCACGCTCCCGTCTTGTCTGAATAATCTAGGTAAATAGACATTCTGTGGGTCATAAATAACAGAGTTACAACTAACTACAGGTATGCGTTCATACATACCAAAAACAACGGCATTTTGCGCTTTGGTTTCTTTTACTTCCAACTTAGGCAAATTAGAAAATTGAATATGCCTAGGATAAGTCTGCGGGACAGCCAAAGGGTGATCATAGGAAAACTGAACAGTAAAGTCTGAAGCGAAATTTTCGATACTGTAATTTCGATTAATAAACTGACTATTAAGCTCGCCAATGTCTTCTGAGTGAATAGAAGTATATAAGGAGACATTGGTTTTCTTTTCAAGCTGCATAAGTATAAGAGCCGCCCTGCCTGCGGAGCCAAGCACCTGCCAACGCTCGGGCCATGCACAACTTTCTTTATACACACCACCCACAACAGAAATATTCATGGTTATACGGCCCTTACGAATACAGTGACAATTCCACTATTAATGTTACGAACTTCTGCTTCAAAGTCTTGCCCCTTTTCAAGACACGATTTCAACTTATGGCCGTTACGTGTAAAGCCTCCTACTTTTTGTCCTTTCCAGAACAATACTGGTGCCATCGTCCCATTTTCGGCAGCTAGCGAGACATCAAGTACATCGCCAGCTGTCAATTGGTCCGTTATATCATCGTCAATATTTGCTATCTCTGATTCAAACATCAATTTTGAGCATGCATCATCCGGAACATCCCCTCCAGTTCCTCTAACAGGTATATAGCTATCGCTTCCCGACATAATACGACTCCAATTTATTTCAATATTCATTCTAAATTGCCACTGATAGCATCAAATTAAAACTAATTGCATATCGGGTCAATAGAAAGTGAGGATTGCGGTGTGTATTCGTTACGTCAAAAGATGGATTCTTTAGGGAAGGGGTAATTATGATAACCCTACCCTAAAATGCTTAGTCTGAGTGAATTCTGATCACACTAGATCAATGGTATTACACAATAGCTATGTATATTTTGATTTATCAATGTAATTGTCATCCCGGTGAAATCTCTCTGGCTCATAACGGATTACTCTTTCTTGACGAGATGCCGGAGTTTGAACGTCGGGTGCTCGATTCATTGCGTGAACCGTTGGAATCCGGAGAGATTATCATTTCCCGGGCGCAGGGGAAGACGCGTTTTCCGGCACGCTTTCAGTTAGTCGGGGCATTAAATCCAAGCCCGACGGGATATTATGAAGGTCAGGAAAGCCGGATTAATCCACAACATATTCTCCGTTATCTGAGTCGATTATCCGGGCCGTTATTAGATCGGTTTGACCTGTCTATTGAAATTCCTGCTTTACCGAAAGGAATGCTTGCTGAAGGCGGTGGTCGGGGAGAGACCACACAGGCGGTTCGTGAGCGAGTGCTTCGGGCTCGTGAGTTAATGCTGCGTTTGCGGGGAAAAGCGAACTCTCTGTTGACCAGCCGGGAAATCGAGACGTTTTGTCCATTGGCAAAATCTGATGCCGACTTTCTGGAGAATGCATTGCACAGCCTCGGTCTTTCTATTCGCGCTTATCACCGCATTATCAAAGTTGCCCGCACTATTGCTGATTTGGCGGAAGAGGAACATATACAGCGGGCACATCTGGCCGAAGCACTGGGATATCGTGCGATGGACCGATTATTGAAACAACTGACGATACAAGCGGTTTAAAGCGATAAGTTTTTTTAAAAAACGGTATCTCTCGTTGAAAAACAGATCATTAATTCAGATCCAACTTGTTTGAACTATCAAGCGACGTGGAACGGTGTTTGGGCGCAATAGGGATGACGAAGAGAAGCATGTTATTCAGTGACTAAATTTGTATAATCACACGCTATTTTATTTTTCGTGCGGAAATGACGTTTATCTTATGCTGGCTTACGTTTTATTGGTTGTAAATGCCTGTTTGGTGTTAGTGAATACTGGTTTTTGTTCTGTTGCGATCTGTGTGGCGGCTTTGATGAAATTGTTGCTGCCGACACCTGCTTTGAAAGCTCATGCGACGCGGCTTGCCAACTGGTTTATGTGGTTGTGGGCAACGGTAAATATGCGGATTCTGCATTTGTCCAATCCTGTCAAATGGGACATTCAGGGCGTCGATGACTTAAATCGGCAGGGATGGTATCTGATGATTAGTAATCATATGAGTTGGACGGATATCGTCGTGCTGTGCAGTGTGTTTAAAGATCGGATTCCGATGCCAAAGTTTTTCTTAAAACAACAGTTACTTTATGTGCCGTTTATCGGGATGAGTTGCTGGGCTTTGGATATGCCGTTTATGCGCCGTTATTCAAGAGAATATCTGCTGCGCCATCCGGAAAAACGCGGACAGGATCTGGCGACGACACGTCGCTCATGTGCAAAATTCAAGCATACACCGACCACGGTGGTCAATTATGTTGAAGGTACGCGTTTTACGCCGGAGAAACAACGTGCAACCAAATCGACCTATCGGCATTTATTACAGCCAAAATCCGGTGGCATCGCTTATACGCTGGCAGCCATGGGCGAGCAGTTTGAGAACATTATCGATGTCACGTTGGCTTATCCGGATAATCAGGCAATGCCATTTAAAGATATGTTGATGGGCAGAATGCAGCGCATTGTGGTTCGGGTTCGGGTTTTGCCGATTGATGAACGGGTTTCCGGTGATTACTTCAATGACAAACCTTACAAGCGGCAGTTTCAGAAGTGGCTGGGGGATGTCTGGGAACACAAAGATGTGTTATTAGATGATATCTATCAATAATGTTTGATGAGCCATGCGATAGACGAATCAGGGAGCCTAAGGCTCCCTGATTGTTTTGAGTCGTCTCGTTTAGGTTGCTACCTAAATCGATTATTTTTTCAGCAAATAGTTCACTAACTCAAAATATTGTTCGGTTTTGATATCGCGCGGTGGCTGAACAAGATACTTATTGTTGACGATAATCGCAGGAACCCCGGTCAGGCCACTTTCTTCAAATGTCTTATCGAAACGGCGCACCATTGAATCAACGGCAAAGCTGTTAAATGCATTATCGAATGATTTGGCATCGATACCTTCATCGGTAAAGATTTGCTTCAAAGCTTCATCGTTCTGCGGTGGGCGTTGTTTGTTATGGATACGATCAAACATTACCGGCACCATTTTGTCTTCAACATTCAAAGAGACCATCGTTGCGTAAGCTTTACTCATCGAATGCGCCATATTGCCGCCCATGAATGAAACATGAATACGCTGAAATTCTGTTCCTGCCGGGAGCTGTGCCGCCAGTTTTTCAACGATTGGCTCAAAGGCATTACAGTGTGGGCAGTAGAACGAGAAAAACTCCATGACTTTCGGGTTCTCGGAATGCGGCCGATCAAGCACTTTGTAGTATTCGCCTTCTTTAAACTGAGCTGCGTGAATAGACAGACTGACAAGTAAAGTTGTTAATAAAGCAAAAAGCTTTTTCATGATGAACTCCATATGATTCAATTATTGTATTACACCCACCTAACTTCAAATCACTCCCTACTGCACACATTCAATGCTGGTGAAACATTCTCTTGCAAAGTCACAGCAATGAGTTTTATTGAAACGATCCTTCGAGGTTGGTTGGGTATCGGGGCTACCATTGAGGCATAAAAGAAAGTGGCGTTTCTTCCAGTGCTGAAATTTGTTCTTTCAGTGCGAGCACTTGTCCCTCCCAATATTTGGGGTCATTAAACCAAGGGAAAGCGACCGGAAATGCAGGGTCTTGCCATCTCTTTGCCAACCATGCCATGTAATGTACCATGCGTAGACCACGCAACGGTTCAATTAGTTTCAATTCAGAAGGGTTAAAATCGCAAAATTCTTGGTAACCTTCAAGAATTGTATCGAGTTGTGCAAGTCGATCGGCGCGATCACCGTGCAGCAGCATCCATAAATCCTGAATTGCCGGGCCGTTACGCGCATCGTCCAGATCAACAAATATCGGGCCGTCGCGCCAGAGAATATTGCCCGGATGGCAGTCGCCATGCAGACGAATATTGTGAGTTTGTTCCGGCCAGAGTTGTTCTATGACATGAATCAGCAAAGAGAGATCGGAGAAAAACGCCTTTTCGATATGGGATGGAATAAAGGTTGAATTTTCCAGTAGTCGCTGGGGGTGATAGAGGTATTCGTCTAGTGTGATCGTCGGACGATGTATAAACGGCTGTTTTGCACCGACTTGATGAATGCGTCCCATGAACCGTCCGACCCATTCAAGCTGTTCAGTATTATCAATTTCGAACTGCCGTCCTCCCTCACTGCGAAACAATGCCAATCGATAACCCTGATAATGGTGTAGTGTCTTGTCCATTAAGCGAAGCGGTGCGGAAATCGGTACTTCTGATTCAGAGAGTTCTTGAGCAAAGCGGTGTTCTTCTTCGATCTGTTCAGTCGTCCATCGCTCCGGGCGATAAAATTTCACCACATAGCGCTGACGAGATTCATCGGTAAATTGGTAAACTCGGTTTTCGTAGCTATTCAACGGCAAGAATCCGGATTCGGCTCGGATACCGATGCTCTCTAGTGCATACCACATGAGGTCTGGGGTCAGAGCATCGAAGTGAAAGGTTGCTTGTGTCATGATGAAAGCTTGGCTTATCGGTCTGTGATGTGTGACAAGAGACTAACATTGATTCACGATATCCCCAAACCAGCTCAATCCCAATCCCACCGGGGAATATTAAGAAGGCCTAGCAAAGGCGGCCTTCTTGAGGGGAAAGGGATTCCCTCGCGAGTTGAGCAATGGTTCATGATAAGCGGAATGCATTGACCGACTGCGACAGATCTGCGGCTATTCCCGTGAGTTTGCGGGTTTTATCCGCATTGTCATCCGAGGTTTCCGCAGTTGCTTTAGCCAAATCATTGATCTCAACAATACTGGCATTGATTTCCGCGGAAACGTGGGTTTGTTGTTCTGCTGCTGTCGCGATCTGGCTATTCATATCCTGAATCACAACGACGGATTGCCGGATCGCTTCTAATGCGTTGGTTGCGTGTAATGAACGTTCTTCGGCATGTTTCGCTCCTTCTGTGTTCGATGCGATGAGCTGAACCGTTTTCTTGGTTTCTCCTTGTAGTCGTTCGATGACCGTCTGAATTTGTCCGGTGCTTTCCCGGGTTCGACTGGCAAGCCCTCTGACTTCGTCTGCCACAACGGCAAACCCACGGCCATTTTCACCAGCCCGCGCTGCTTCAATGGCGGCATTTAAGGCCAGTAAGTTGGTCTGTTCCGAGATGGCATTGATCACATCAAGAATGCCGCCGATATCAACGGTTTCTTTCTCCAGTTGAGCCGTGGTTGCAACAACTTGCTCCATACCTTGAGCCAACATCCGAATGTCTTGACTCATTTCTTTGACAATGTCTAACCCTTGTCGCGATTTCTCAGCCGCTTCCTCCGCTGCCGAAGATGCGTTCAGAGCATTCTGAGCAACTTCGTCGACAGTCACGGTCATTTCATTCATTGCTGTTGAGGTTTGCTCCAACTGGCTCATTTGGGACTGAGAGCTTTGATTTACATACTGAGCTGAAGAAGAAAGTGTCTGAGAAACTTGATCGATATTAGCAGCTGCGCCATTGATATTGGTGACAATATGACGAAGATTGGTCACCATATGGAGAACGGATCGGTAGATTCCCGTCGCATGTTTTTGTTCGACTGGCTGATGGGATAGATCGCCATGAGCAATTTGTTCTACGATATCAGAGATCTGTTGCGGCTCGCCGCCAACCGGTTTGTACATCAGTTGAATGACCAACCAATAGACGATGCCTAAAGATAAACAAAGTAAGGCAATGGCTAATACGGTGGTCAAATATAAATTATGTCTTGACGGCTGAAGAATATTATCCCAAGTATCCCACGACCAAACCATCCAATGAAGGGAGTCAATCGTTATTTCTGTGACATAATATTCTTGACCATTATGTGTATAAGAGTGAGCACTCTTCTCTTTATTTTTATAGGCAGCGTAGGATGGTCTTATTTCAAATAAATTTTTGCCGATATCGTCTAGATTTTTAGATGAAAAAATAAAACCATCCGTTCGACTGACAAAGACTTGCTTATTCTCTGAAATTTTATCTACGAAAGCATTCACTGTATTGATGGAAAAGTTTACTGATAATACGCCAATTACTTTTCCTTGTCGGTATATTGGATTCGCGAGTGCGATAACATATCTTCCTGCCGTACTTTTGAATGGCGTAGTAACAATATTTTTATCTCCTTTCATACCACGAATAAACCATTCTCGCTGTTGTTGTCCGGCATTGAAATTGGGAATGAAACCGTTTGAACTGGTGGAGAATGTTGCGCCAGAAGGTAACGCGACATAAGCGTTGAGGAGGTCAATCTTGCTGGAAAGGTCCTTGAGTATCGAGAGCATCTTTTTCTCGTCGGTCACCCGACCATCATGAATCGGAAGGGTGTCTCCGACAATATCAAGAATATTGAATATTCTCGTGGTTTCAAGCTCGATCACCTGAGATATTAAAGTGGATTGATTGGTTAGTTTTTCCGTGTAATTTTCGCTAGATGACGAGCGAAAATTATAAAAACATACAATTGAGATTATTGTTACAATGATTATAAATAATCCCCCAATATAGGATGTTAATTTAGCCTTCGCACTCACTGATATTCCTCATGTTAAAATATAAGTCGTTTGTGCGTAGAGCATACCATTGCTGGTTGGTTATTTGTTGGTCAAATTTACTGGTTGGAGATGATGTTTTTCGATAGACAACCCTATAGAAGTTGTGCTTATGCAGGAATTATTATTTAATTTAATATTTAAATTAAAT
>NZ_JCARSY010000024.1:0-60700 GCF_059641415.1 Vibrio rubrogenes | reverse complement strand
TAGATTATAATGCACCCGTATCATCGCTGTTGTTTCTGTACTATTTCCGAGATAACCCGCTGCATCATCTCTGATACTATGGTTGGCTTGCAAAGAGATACTCGGATAATACGGTGACTGATTTTGCTTATATTGGTAACGAGCTGCTGCGATATTCTGTTGTGTTACTTTCAGAATCGGGTGTGATTTAAGTGCTTGATCTTTCGCATTCTGAAAGTTGTGAGGAATTTGTTCCTGATTGGCTTGGGGAAAAATGAGATCAACCGGCTCTTCTCCAACCGTTTCTTTGAATTTTGAATGGGTTTCAAAGAGGTTGTTTTGAGCGGCCAACAAGTTCGCCTCAGCTTTTGCAACACGAGCCTCAACTTGGGTTACATCTGCGGTGGAGCCCAGTCCCGACTCTGTTCTGCGTTTAATATCCCGGTATATTTTCTTATGTATTTGTAAGTTTGCTTCGGATAGTTTTAATACATCACTTGCTTCCTCAGCATCCAGATATAATTTTGTCACTTCCAGCGCTTTATCTGCCGCATCAGCTAATAGTTGATAGCGACTTGCTTCCGCCTCGGCTGAGGTTCTACCCATATCGTTCATGGTTGAAGAACCATCCCAAATCAATTGAGTTAAGGATATGGTGACTTCTTTTCTTGTTAAATCAGTATCTTCTTTGGTATTTGTAGGCGCAGGTCCGATTCCTTCGTATCCGATCCCTCCATCTAAATCTATTTTAGGTAGATAAGCTCCCTGGGATGCTCTCGAATTTTGTAATTTACTTTGATACTGATTGAATGAACTTTCCAATTCTGGGTTTGTCGCCAGTGTAACAGAGACCGCTTGCTCAAGTGATTGTGCGAGAACATTACCATTGATGAATACAGCAAAAAATACAACAACTTTGAGTAGGAATGTTTTCAAAGAATTCCTCCTATTAGACTAATTGCACTAGATATACAAGATATCGTCTGAAAGTGCTCAGCCTACGCAAAAATCGATCTCATTGGTGAGAATATAATGATAGCAAGATTTAATTTTCTAAAAATGTTCAGTGATAACACCGATATTAATATAGAAATACAAGTATATAACTTTTTTAGTTTTTTTCAGATGTCTAAAAGCGATTGTCTGAAATTTTCAAAAAAGTAGTGTCATAAGGACAAGCTATTATTGTAAAAAACACTCTCATAATAATGTGACTTGTGCCACGAATGTGGTGTTAAACTACTGTATGATATACAATCAATAAGTATACGCAATATAGTGACTGTCAGGTGTATCGATTAAAAACCGATGGTTATGCGTTATGTTTAGTATTATCCCATTGATCTATAAGTGATTTAGAGGCGCCACCTATGAGGTTTGAGTCAAAGATTTCTCTACCTGATGTAGCAAAAGACCAAGTAATTATCATCGATCAGGATGGAAACGTCATTACGATCAAACCCGGAGAGATTATTCCGCCGGGAGTGGTTATTTTAGAAGGTGGAAACTTTTTAAATCATGATGAATATACTGCTCTTAACGCTAAGATTGTTACACCGAATGGCGATAAAGTTGATATTACGGATGATGTTAACCAATTACTTACAGCGATCGAGCAAGGAAACGACCCTACACAGTTAGGTGGAGAGTTTGCCCCGGCTGCTGGTAGTACTTCTGGGTCCAGTTTGTCGACAAGTGCTACGGTCGAAGCGATTAACGACGAACTCATCGCACAAACTGATTTTAGTACACAAGGCCTCTATCGCTTCTCTAGCCTATCGCTATCAACCACGCAAGGTCTCGCACTACTTGATGTTTTCAATACATTATCATCAGAGTCAGCATCCACATCCACATCGGCTAATACTAATACTGCTGATTCAGCATCTATTGTATCCGGCACATCTACAGGTGATGTTACAGAAGGTGATATCGGAGATGTTGTCCAGACAAGCGGTTCGCTGAGTATCAGTGATGCAGATCCAAACGATAATCCTGTATTTGCTGATACGACTCTCGATGGTACTTACGGAAGTCTGAGTCTCGTCAATGGACAGTGGACGTACACACTGGATCAAAGTCGTGTTCAAGATCTGAGTGAAGGGGAAAGAGTTAGTGATACCATTACGATAACGGCCAGTGACGGAACCACACAGAATATTGTCATTAATATTGTTGGTACCAACGATGCGCCGGTTGCCCAAGCGGCAACGACATCGGTCAGCGAAGATGCCACGGTGACCGGCAGTATCACCGCCAGCGATGTCGATTTACCCGATGGTCAAGCGCTGGTGTTTACCACCGAATCAAATGTTCCCGGGCTGACCCTCAATGCCGACGGCTCTTACAGTTTTGATGCATCCGGTTATGACGCACTGGGCGAAGGCGAGACGCAGGTGATTGAAGTGCCGGTGACCGTCACCGACGAGCAGGGCGCGACGGCAACCACCACGCTGACGATTACCGTGACCGGCACCAACGATGCACCGGTTGCCGAGGCGGCCACCGCGACTGTGAGCGAAGATGCTACCGTGACCGGCAGTATCACCGCCAGCGATGTCGATTTACCCGACGGTCAAGCGCTGGTGTTTACCACCGAATCAAATGTTCCCGGTCTGACCCTCAATGCCGACGGCAGTTACAGCTTTGATGCCTCCGGTTATGACGCGCTGGGCGAGGGTGAGACGCAGGTGATTGAAGTGCCGGTGACGGTCACCGATGATCAGGGTGCGACCACAACCACCACGCTGACGATTACCATAACCGGCACCAATGACGCGCCGGTTGCCGAGGCGGCCACCGCGACCGTGAGCGAAGATACCACGGTGACCGGCAGTATCACCGCCAGCGATGTCGATTTACCCGATGGTCAAGCGCTGGTGTTTACCACCGAATCAAATGTCCCCGGTCTGACCCTTAATGCCGACGGCTCTTACAGCTTTGATGCGTCCGGTTATGATGCACTGGGTGAGGGCGAGACGCAGGTCATCGAAGTACCGGTGACGGTCACCGATGATCAGGGTGCCACCACGACCACCACGCTGACGATTACCGTGACCGGTACCAATGATGCACCGGTTGCCGAGGCGGCCACCGCGACCGTGAGCGAAGATGCCACCGTAACCGGCAGCATTACCGCCAGCGATGTCGATTTACCCGACGGTCAAGCGCTGGTGTTTACCACCGAATCAAATGTCCCCGGTCTGACCCTCAATGCCGACGGCTCTTACAGTTTTGATGCCTCCGGTTATGACGCGCTGGGTGAAGGCGAGACACAGGTGATTGAAGTGCCGGTGACCGTCACTGACGATCAGGGTGCCACCGCAACCACCACGCTGACCATTACCATAACCGGCACCAATGACGCACCGGTTGCCGAAGCGGCCACGGCGACCGTGAGCGAAAATGCCACGGTGACCGGCAGTATCACCGCCAGCGATGTCGATTTACCCGACGGTCAAGCGCTGGTGTTTACCACCGAATCAAATGTTCCCGGTCTGACCCTCAATGCCGACGGCTCTTACAGTTTTGATGCCTCCGGTTATGATGCGCTGGGCGACGGCGAGACGCAGGTGATTGAAGTGCCGGTGACCGTCACCGACGATCAGGGCGCGACCGCGACCACCACGCTGACCATTACCATAACCGGCACCAATGACGCGCCGGTTGCCGAGGCAGCCATCGCGACCGTGAGCGAAAATGCCACGGTGACCGGCAGTATCACCGCCAGCGATGTGGATTTAGCGGCCGATGCCAGCCTGACTTTCAGCACTACATCGACTGTTGACGGACTGACCTTAAACCCGGACGGTAGTTACAGCTTTGATGCCTCCGGTTATGATTCACTGGGCGAGGGCGAGACACAGGTGATTGAAGTACCGATCACGGTGACCGATGATCAGGGCGCGACCGCGACCACCACGCTGACCATTACCGTGACCGGTACCAATGACGCGCCGGTTGCCCAGGCGGCCACGGCGACTGTGAGCGAAGATGCCACGGTGACCGGCAGCATTACCGCCAGCGATGTGGATTTAGCGGCCGATGCCACGCTGACCTTCAGCACTACATCAACGGTGGACGGACTGACCCTTAATGCCGACGGCAGTTACAGCTTTGATGCGTCCGGTTATGACGCGCTGGGCGAGGGTGAGACACAGGTCATCGAAGTGCCGGTGACCGTCACCGACGATCAGGGCGCCACCGCGACCACCACGCTGACGATTACCGTAACCGGCACCAATGACGCGCCGGTTGCCGAGGCGGCCACCGCGACCGTGAGCGAAGATGCCACGGTAACCGGCAGCATTACCGCCAGCGATGTGGATTTAGCGGCGGATGCCACGCTGACGTTCAGCACCGAAGCGACCGTGGACGGACTGACGCTCAATGCGGACGGTAGTTACAGTTTTGATGCCTCCGGTTATGACGCGCTGGGCGAAGGCGAGACGCAGGTGATTGAAGTGCCGGTGACGGTCACCGACGATCAGGGCGCGACCACAACCACCACACTGACCATTACCGTGACCGGCACCAATGACGCGCCGGTTGCCGAGGCGGCCACGGCGACCGTGAGCGAAGATGCCAGCGTAACCGGCAGTATCACCGCCAGCGATGTCGATTTACCCGACGGTCAAGCGCTGGTGTTTACCACCGAATCAAATGTTCCCGGTCTGACCCTTAATGCCGACGGCTCTTACAGTTTTGATGCCTCCGGTTATGACGCTTTGGGCGAGGGCGAGACACAGGTGATTGAAGTACCGATCACGGTGACCGATGATCAGGGCGCGACCGCGACCACCACGCTGACCATTACCGTGACCGGCACCAATGACGCGCCGGTTGCCGAGGCGGCTACGGCGACTGTGAGCGAAGATGCCACGGTGACCGGCAGCATTACCGCCAGCGATGTGGATTTAGCGGCGGATGCCACGCTGACCTTCAGTACTACATCAACGGTGGACGGGCTGACCCTTAATGCCGACGGCAGTTACAGCTTTGACGCGTCCGGTTATGACGCATTGGGCGAGGGCGAGACGCAGGTGATTGAAGTACCGGTGACCGTCACCGACGATCAGGGCGCCACTACGAGTACGACACTCACGATTACCGTAACCGGCACCAACGATGCACCGGTTGCCGAGGCAGCCACCGCGACCGTGAGCGAAGATGCCACGGTAATCGGCAACATTACCGCCAGCGATGTCGATTTAGCGGCCGATGCCACGCTGACCTTCAGTACTACATCAACGGTGGACGGACTGACCCTCAATGCCGACGGCTCTTACAGTTTTGATGCCTCCGGTTATGATGCACTGGGCGACGGCGAGACGCAGGTGATTGAAGTGCCGGTGACTGTGACCGACGAGCAGGGCGCGACGGCAACCACCACGCTGACCATTACCATAACCGGCACCAACGATGCACCGGTTGCCGAGGCGGCCACAAATACCGTGAGCGAAGATGCCACCGTAACCGGCAGCATTACCGCCAGCGATGTGGATTTAGCGGCCGATGCCAGCCTGACGTTCAGCACCACATCAACGGTGGACGGGCTGACCCTTAATGCCGACGGCAGTTACAGTTTTGATGCCTCCGGTTATGACGCGCTGGGCGACGGCGAGACGCAGGTGATTGAAGTGCCGGTGACCGTCACCGACGATCAGGGCGCGACCACCACCACCACGCTGACGATTACCATAACCGGCACCAATGACGCGCCGGTTGCCGAGGCGGCCACCGCGACTGTGAGCGAAGATGCCACGGTAACCGGCAGTATTACCGCCAGCGATGTGGATTTAGCGGCGGACGCCAGTCTGACCTTCAGCACTGAGGCCACCGTGCCCGGTCTGACCTTAAACCCGGACGGCTCTTACAGTTTTGACGCCTCCGATTACGATGCGCTGGGCGCCGGTGAGACGCAGGTCATTGAAGTACCGATCACGGTGACCGATGATCAGGGGGCGACCACAACCACCACGCTGACCATTACCGTGACCGGCACCAACGATGCGCCGGTTGCCGAGGCGGCCACCGCGACTGTGAGCGAAGATGCCACGGTGACCGGCAGTATCACCGCCAGTGATGTCGATTTAGCGGCCGATGCCAGTCTGACCTTCAGTACTACATCAACGGTGGACGGACTGACGCTCAATGCCGACGGCTCTTACAGCTTTGATGCGTCCGGTTATGACGCGTTGGGCGAGGGCGAGACGCAGGTGATTGAAGTGCCGGTGGCCGTCACCGACGATCAGGGTGCGACGGCAACTACCACGCTGACCATTACCGTGATCGGCACCAACGATGCACCGGTTGCGCAGGCGGCCACAAATACCGTGACTGAAGATGCAAGTATTAGCGGCAGCATTACCGCTTCCGATGTCGATTTAGCGGCGGATGCCACGCTGACGTTCAGCACCACATCAACCGTGGACGGACTGACGCTCAATGCCGACGGCTCTTACAGTTTTGATGCCTCCGGTTATGACGCGCTGGGTGAAGGCGAGACGCAGGTGATTGAAGTGCCGGTGGCCGTCACCGACGATCAGGGTGCGACGGCAACTACCACGCTGACCATTACCGTGACCGGCACCAACGATGCACCGGTTGCGCAGGCGGCCACAAATACCGTGACTGAAGATGCCACGGTGACCGGCAGCATTACCGCCAGCGATGTGGATTTAGCGGCCGATGCGACGCTGACCTTCAGTACCGAGTCCTCCGTGGATGGGCTGACCCTTAATGCGGACGGCTCTTACAGCTTTGATGCCTCCGGTTATGACGCGCTGGGCGAGGGTGAGACACAGGTCATCGAAGTGCCGGTGACCGTCACTGACGATCAGGGCGCGACCACGACCACCACGCTGACCATTACCGTGACCGGTACCAATGACGCGCCGATTGCCGAGGCGGCTACGGCGTCGGTCACTGAAGATGCAACGGTGACCGGCAGTATTACCGCCAGCGATGTCGATTTAGCGGCGGACGCCACGCTGACCTTCAGCACCACATCAACGGTGGACGGGCTGACGCTCAATGCCGACGGCAGTTACAGCTTTGATGCCTCCGGTTATGACGCGTTGGGCGAGGGCGAGACGCAGGTCATCGAAGTGCCGGTGACCGTCACCGACGATCAGGGCGCCACTACGACCACCACGCTGACCATTACCGTGACCGGCACCAATGACGCGCCGGTTGCCGAGGCGGCCACGGCGACCGTGAGCGAAGATGCCACCGTAACCGGCAGCATTACCGCCAGCGATGTCGATTTAGCGGCGGATGCCAGCCTGACCTTCAGCACTACATCAACGGTGGACGGACTGACCTTAAACCCAGACGGCTCTTACAGCTTTGATGCCTCCGGTTATGACGCGCTGGGCGAGGGCGAGACGCAGGTGATTGAAGTACCGGTGACGGTCACCGACGATCAGGGCGCGACTACGAGTACGACACTCACGATTACCGTGACCGGTACCAACGATGCACCGGTTGCCGAGGCGGCCACAAATACTGTGAGCGAAGATGCTACCGTAACCGGCAGCATTACCGCCAGCGATGTCGATTTAGCGGCCGATGCCACGCTGACCTTCAGCACCGAAGCGACCGTGGACGGGCTGACCCTTAATGCCGATGGTAGTTACAGCTTTGATGCCTCCGGTTATGATGCGCTGGGCGAAGGCGAGACGCAGGTCATCGAAGTGCCGGTGACCGTCACCGACGATCAGGGCGCGACCACAACTACCACGCTGACGATTACCATAACCGGCACCAATGACGCGCCGGTTGCCGAGGCGGCCACGGCGACCGTGAGCGAAGATGCTACGGTGACCGGCAGTATTACCGCCAGCGATGTGGATTTAGCGGCGGACGCCACGCTGACCTTCAGCACCACATCAACGGTGGACGGGCTGACCCTTAATGCCGACGGCAGTTACAGCTTTGATGCGTCCGGTTATGACGCGTTGGGTGAAGGCGAGACGCAGGTGATTGAAGTGCCGGTGACCGTCACTGACGATCAGGGCGCCACTACGACCACCACGCTGACCATTACCATAACCGGCACCAACGATGCACCGGTTGCCGAGGCAGCCATGGCGACCGTGAGCGAAGATGCCACGGTAACCGGCAGTATCACCGCCAGCGATGTCGATTTACCCGACGGTCAAGCGCTGGTGTTTACCACCGAATCAAATGTCCCCGGTCTGACCCTCAATGCCGACGGCAGTTACAGCTTTGATGCGTCCGGTTATGATGCGCTGGGCGAGGGTGAGACGCAGGTGATTGAAGTACCGGTGACCGTCACTGATGATCAGGGCGCGACTACGAGTACGACACTCACGATTACCGTGACCGGTACCAACGATGCACCGGTTGCCGAGGCGGCCACGGCGACCGTGAGCGAAGATGCCAGCGTAACCGGCAGTATCACCGCCAGCGATGTCGATTTACCCGACGGTCAAGCGCTGGTGTTTACCACCGAATCAAATGTTCCCGGTCTGACCCTTAATGCCGACGGCTCTTACAGTTTTGATGCCTCCGGTTATGACGCTTTGGGCGAGGGTGAGACGCAGGTGATTGAAGTACCGGTGACGGTCACCGACGATCAGGGCGCGACCGCGACCACCACGCTGACGATTACCGTGACCGGCACCAATGACGCACCGGTTGCCGAGGCGGCCACCGCGACCGTGAGCGAAGATGCCACCGTAACCGGCAGCATTACCGCCAGCGATGTGGATTTAGCGGCAGATGCGACGCTGACCTTCAGCACCGAAGCGACCGTGGACGGACTGACCCTTAATGCCGACGGCTCTTACAGCTTTGACGCCTCCGGTTATGATGCGCTGGGCGAGGGTGAGACGCAGGTGATTGAAGTACCGGTGACCGTCACCGATGATCAGGGTGCGACGGCAACCACCACGCTGACGATTACCGTGACCGGCACCAATGACGCACCGGTTGCGCAGGCAGCGACAAATACAGTTACTGAAGATGCAAGTATTACCGGCAGTATCACCGCTTCCGATGTCGATTTAGCGGCGGACGCCACGCTGACCTTCAGCACTACATCAACGGTGGACGGGCTGACCCTTAATGCCGACGGCTCTTACAGCTTTGATGCCTCCGGTTATGACGCGCTGGGCGAGGGCGAGACGCAGGTGATTGAAGTACCGGTGACCGTCACTGACGATCAGGGCGCCACTACGAGTACGACACTCACGATTACCGTGACCGGCACCAATGACGCGCCGGTTGCCGAGGCGGCCACGGCGACCGTGAGCGAAGATGCCACGGTAACCGGCAGTATCACCGCCAGCGATGTCGATTTACCCGACGGTCAAGCGCTGGTGTTTACCACCGAATCAAATGTTCCCGGGCTGACCCTTAATGCTGACGGCTCTTACAGCTTTGATGCGTCCGGTTATGACGCGCTGGGTGAAGGCGAGACGCAGGTCATCGAAGTGCCGGTGACCGTTACCGACGATCAGGGCGCGACCACAACCACCACGCTGACCATTACCGTGACCGGCACCAATGACGCGCCGGTTGCGCAGGCAGCGACAAATACAGTTACTGAAGATGCAAGTATTAGCGGCAGTATTACTGCCAGCGATGTCGATTTAGCGGCGGACGCCACGCTGACCTTCAGCACCACATCAACGGTGGACGGGCTGACGCTCAATGCCGACGGCAGTTACAGCTTTGATGCGTCCGGTTATGACGCGTTGGGCGAGGGCGAGACGCAGGTGATTGAAGTACCGGTGACCGTGACCGACGATCAGGGCGCCACTACGAGTACGACACTCACGATTACCGTGACCGGCACCAACGATGCACCGGTTGCGCAGGCAGCGACAAATACAGTTACTGAAGATGCAAGTATTAGCGGCAGTATTACCGCCAGCGATGTCGATTTAGCGGCAGATGCCACGCTGACCTTCAGCACCGAAGCCACCGTGGACGGGCTGACCCTTAATGCCGATGGTAGTTACAGCTTTGATGCCTCCGGTTATGACGCGCTGGGCGACGGTGAGACGCAGGTGATTGAAGTGCCGGTAACCGTCACCGACGATCAGGGCGCGACCACAACCACCACGCTGACTATTACCGTGACCGGCACCAATGACGCGCCGGTTGCTGAAGCGGCCACAAATACCGTGAGCGAAGATGCCACGGTGACTGGCAGCATTACCGCCAGCGATGTCGATTTAGCGGCGGACGCCACGCTGACCTTCAGCACTGAATCTACCGTGGACGGTCTGACCCTCAATGCCGACGGCTCTTACAGCTTTGATGCTTCCGGCTATGATTCACTGGGCGAGGGCGAGACGCAGGTGATTGAAGTGCCGGTGACCGTCACTGACGAGCAGGGTGCGACCACAACCACCACGCTGACGATTACCATAACCGGTACCAATGACGCGCCGGTTGCCGAGGCGGCCACCGCGACCGTGAGCGAAGATGCCACGGTAACCGGCAGTATTACCGCCAGCGATGTCGATTTAGCGGCGGATGCCACGCTGACGTTCAGCACCACATCAACGGTGGATGGGCTGACCCTTAATGCCGACGGCTCTTACAGTTTTGATGCCTCCGGTTATGACGTGCTGAGTGAGGGTGAGACGCAGGTCATCGAAGTGCCGGTGACTGTGACCGACGATCAGGGCGCCACCGCGACCACCACGCTGACCATTACCATAACCGGCACCAACGATGCACCGGTTGCCGAGGCGGCCACAAATACTGTGAGCGAAGATGCCACGGTAACCGGCAGCATTACCGCCAGCGATGTGGATTTAGCGGCGGATGCCAGCCTGACGTTCAGCACTACATCGACGGTGGACGGGCTGACCCTTAATACCGACGGCAGTTACAGCTTTGATGCCTCTGGTTATGACGCACTGGGCGAGGGTGAGACACAGGTCATCGAAGTGCCGGTGACCGTCACCGACGATCAGGGCGCGACCGCGACCACCACGCTGACGATTACCATAACCGGCACCAATGACGCGCCGGTTGCCGAGGCGGCCACCGCGACCGTGAGCGAAGATGCCACGGTAACCGGCAGCATTACCGCCAGCGATGTCGATTTAGCGGCAGATGCCAGTCTGACCTTCAGTACTACATCAACCGTGGACGGGCTGACCCTCAATGCCGACGGCTCTTACAGCTTTGATGCCTCCGGCTATGATTCACTGGGCGAGGGCGAGACGCAGGTGATTGAAGTGCCGGTGACCGTCACTGACGATCAGGGCGCGACCACAACCACCACGCTGACCATTACCATGACCGGCACCAATGACGCGCCGGTTGCCGAGGCAGCCACCGCGACCGTGAGCGAAGATGCCACAGTAACCGGCAGCATTACCGCCAGCGATGTGGATTTAGCGGCCGATGCCAGTCTGACCTTCAGCACCGAAGCCACCGTGGACGGGCTGACCCTCAATGCCGACGGCTCTTACAGCTTTGATGCCTCCGGTTATGACGCGCTGGGTGAAGGCGAGACGCAGGTCATTGAAGTGCCGGTGACCGTTACCGACGATCAGGGCGCGACCACAACCACCACGCTGACCATTACGGTGGTTGGGACCAATGATGCACCGCAAGCGCAGGCTGCGGTGGGTATTGTTGCTGAAGATATGAGGATTATCGGCAGCATCACCGCCACCGACGTCGATTTAGCGGCGGACGCCAGTCTGACCTTCAGCACTGAGGCCACCGTGCCCGGTCTGACCTTAAACCCGGACGGCTCTTACAGTTTTGACGCCTCCGGTTACGATGCGCTGAGCGCCGGTGAAAAACAGGTGATCGAAGTACCGATCACGGTGACCGATGATCAGGGCGCGACCACAACCACCACGCTGACCATTACCGTGATTGGGACCAATGATGCACCGCAAGCGCAGGCTGCGGTGGGTATTGTTGCTGAAGATATGAGGATTACCGGCAGTATTACCGCCACCGATATCGATTTAGCGGCGGATGCCACGCTGACCTTCAGCACTGAGGCCACCGTGCCCGGTCTGACCTTAAACCCGGACGGCTCTTACAGTTTTGATGCCTCCGGTTACGATGCGCTGAGCGCCGGTGAAAAACAGGTGATCGAAGTACCGATCACGGTGACTGATGATCGCGGTGCGACCACGACCACCACGCTGACCATTACCGTGGTTGGGACCAATGATGCACCGCAAGCGCAGGCTGCGGTGGGTATTGTTGCTGAAGATATGAGGATTACCGGCAGCATCACCGCCAGCGATGTCGATTTACCGGCGGACGCGAGTCTGACCTTCAGCACCGAAGCCACTGTGGACGGACTGACGCTCAATGCCGACGGCTCTTACAGTTTTGACGCCTCCGGTTACGATGCGCTGAGCGCCGGTGAGACACAGGTGATCGAAGTACCGATCACGGTGACTGATGATCGCGGTGCGACCACGACCACCACGCTGACCATTACCGTGGTTGGGACCAATGATGCACCGCAAGCGCAGGCTGCGGTGGGTATTGTTGCTGAAGATATGAGGATTACCGGCAGTATTACCGCCACCGATGTCGATTTAGCGGCGGACGCCAGTCTGACTTTCAGCACCGAAGCCACCGTGGACGGACTGACGCTCAATGCCGACGGCTCTTACAGTTTTGACGCATCCGGTTACGATGCACTGGGTGCCGGTGAGACACAGGTGATCGAAGTACCGATCACGGTGACCGATGATCGCGGTGCGACCACGACCACCACGCTGACCATTACGGTGGTTGGGACCAATGATGCACCGCAAGCGCAGGCTGCGGTGGGTATTGTTGCTGAAGATATGAGGATTACCGGCAGCATCACCGCCAGCGATGTCGATTTACTGGCGGACGCGAGTCTGACTTTCAGCACTGAAGCCACCGTGGACGGACTGACGCTCAATGCCGACGGCTCTTACAGTTTTGACGCATCCGGTTACGATGCGCTGAGCGCCGGTGAAAAACAGGTCATTGAAGTACCGATCACGGTGACTGATGATCGCGGTGCGACCACGACCACTACGCTGACCATTACCGTGGTTGGGACCAATGATGCACCGCAAGCGCAGGCTGCGGTGGGTATTGTTGCTGAAGATATGAGGATTACCGGCAGCATCACCGCCACCGATGTCGATTTACCGGCGGACGCGAGTCTGACTTTCAGCACCGAAGCCACCGTGGACGGACTGACGCTCAATGCCGACGGCTCTTACAGTTTTGACGCCTCCGGTTACGATGCGCTGAGCGCCGGTGAGACACAGGTGATCGAAGTGCCGGTGACCGTCACCGACGATCGCGGCGCGACCACAACTACCACGCTGACCATTACCATGGTTGGGACTAATGATGCACCAGTAGTGACTGGCACCTTCACCGGTGCGGTGACCGAAGGCGATGTCGGTGATGTAGTGCAAGTGAGCGGCACCATCGGGATTGATGATGCGGATGTAGATGATAATCCGGTGTTTGCCGATACCACTGAAAGTGGAGCTTACGGCAGTTTGACACTGGTGGATGGTCAGTGGACTTATACCTTAGATCAAAGCAAAGCGCAGTCGCTGGCTGAAGGGGAGCAAGTCACTGATACGATTACGTTGACCGCCAGTGACGGCACCACACAGCAAATCGAAATTGATATTACTGGTACCAACGATGCGCCTGTTATTTCTTTAGAGGATTCGGCAAAACAAGTCTCGATTTCTGAAGAAGGTCTGGCTCAGGGGAATCCAGATACTATCGGTTCTCGTGATACAACGAATGCTCGACAAGTGTCAGGATCTTTTTCTGTATCTGACCCGGACTCATCTTCTGTGACATTGTCACTTATAGCGCCGACAACCCCGTTATATAGCCATGGCATCGCAATTATCTGGACATTGCTGGAAGATGGTTCTTTGATTGGTCAGGCAAATGGTACAACAGTGTTGACGATTAGCCTTGCCGATGAGGGGGATGGTGATTATTCATATACGGTTCATATGTATGGATCAGTCGATCATCCGGACTCATCAGGTGAAGATTCACTTCAAGTCGATTTTGGTATCTCTGCGGATGATGGCCAAACGGTTTCGACTCAATCCGTTCAAGTTTCGATTGAAGACGATTCACCGGACTCACATACGATGGATGTTGTGGTTGAAGACGATGATGATGCACCTTTTAATTTTTCCGTTTCGGACACAACGGTTTCACTAGAGAATTCTGTTTTCGATAATGGTGACTGGCATACCCAACAAACTGATACGAGAGTTGCTTGGGGAACTTCAGGTGCATGGGATACGAGTTATTCATCTTATCAGGTCTCACCAGCACAACAGGGATCACATGGTTATACAGAAGGGCAACCATTTGAACTGGCAACATTAGTGCATCAGAATGGTTCGATCTTGAGCTATGAATCCACATTGGATAGTACGGTATTAACGATTGTCACTCAGGTGACGATTAATGGTGTGACGCAGTCGGTTACATTACATTTGAATGTTGATCATGACGAAACAGCAAATAATACGGATACGAATGGTGACTCAATTACATTGACGACTGATTATGTTGACGTCGAGATCGATGGTGTAATGTATCGATTGGATATTGAAGGCTTTAAGAAAGACGACGGTACGATATCGAAAACAGTGGTGACGCCTGAAGGTGATACGGAGTCTTACACACTTGTTGCAAGTCTGAATTACCATCCTGATTCGCATCCTGATCAAATCGTAACGGGGACGATCGATTATGATGCCGGTGCCGACGGTATGGCTTCAGTCGCGTGGGAAACTGGCACGGAAAATAATGGTGTCACAGTGATTCATGGAGAATACGGTACGCTGACGGTTTATGCCGATGGTCATTATACTTATGAGGTGAATGAAGATGCGTTGGCTACGCTGGATGAAGGAACAACAGCAACCGATTCATTTAACTACGTGGTAACGGATAATGATGGTGACAGCGCAACCAGCTCACTGAATTTTGAAGTCTCCGGACATTCTGCCGCGTCGTTGAGTTCCGGTCTTCACGGGGAGTTTTATAACTATCAGGAAGGTTGGTCTAATCACTGGAATAATGTTGATAGCCTTGCTGATGCATTGGCGATTATCCAGAATCAGGATCCGAATGCTGAGTTTACTTCCACAAAAGTGGATTACCAGAGTGATTTACTTGCCTATAATTTGGGTAGTTACGATGCGGCCTACTGGCTGAATGGTCGTACAAATCTCGAAGAATGGCTGGAAGACACCGGTGATGATCGCTCGGTTATTTTCAACAATAAGGAAAATTCATCAGATGCTGTTGTCCGTTTAACCGGGGGCGTTGCGCTCGATAGTGGTACTTATTCAATCAAGGTCATTGCTGATGATGGTTATCAGATTAAGATTAATGGTGTTGTTGTTGCTGAATACGATGGGATTCAGTCGGCAACAACCGATACATTTACCTTTACCGTTGATGGTTCCGGATATCAGACTGTTGAAATTGTCTATTGGGATCAAGGTGGAGCTCACCAACTCACCGTTGCTTTGGCTGATGTGACAGATGGTGTGACGGGGGATTATTCCGTTCTGGGTAGCGATGCTTATCCGACCGTAAATGGTGATGTAACGGCTGCCGGTTCTGTGGATGTGATTACTGACCATGAAGCAATGGCGGCGAGTTATGAAGATCGAATCGCCCAATTCGAAGCCGATCATTATTGGCAAGCCGACGGTGACCATAAAGATAATGATTTAGTCGGTTCATCGGACGATGACCATATTGATGGTCGTGGCGGTGATGACTGGATTGATGGTGGCCTCGGTGGTGCAGATTGGTTACAGGGCGGTCACGGCGATGATACCCTTGTGAGCAGTTATGGCAGCGAAGGTGACTTACTGGATGGCGGAGATAATGGGGATCATCTGTATGGTCGGGATGGCAATGATATTCTGATTGGTGGTTCGGGTGAAGATTATCTTTCTGGCGGTGCAGGTGATGATATCTTGATTGGCGGCTCGCTCGATGACCATCACGCAGATGGTTCTGATCTGTTGATTGGTGGTGCGGGTAAAGACCTGTTTGTTCTGGATTCTTCCTCGGTCGATAAGATTCAGGATTTCCATACCGGTGAGGATGCGATTGACTTATCGAATCTGTTAGCTGACGTTTTAGATAATCAGAGTGATGATGCAATTCAGCAATACTTGGATCAAAATGTTGAAGTGACATCTGAACATGGACAAACTCATCTGAGTATTAACAATGTCAATGTTGCTGATTTTGGCCATGACTCCAGTTTTGATGCGAACAGTACAATTGCGGTGATTATTAATGACCATGAGTTCTCGGTGAAATATCACGATTCATGATAAATCTGCATTTTTGCGGAGCAATGAAACAAAGCCAGTGTAGCGTGCCTATGCTGGCTTTTTTATCGGGATTATTTTAAATAATTAGTCATCAAGTAGTTGAATAATTTATTTTTTTCTTCAGGCGTAAGGCTTTTTATCCGTTGAATATTATGCTCAGGAATCAATTCGGGCTGAGGGTAGTGCGTCAGGACTTTCTCGATACTTTCTTCACGGATGAGATGGTAGATCGGATAAGGTGATTTGTTGGTGAGGTTGTCATCATCTTCAGGATAATTTCCGGCAAAGCAATAGTCTGGGTGAAAAGTAGCGACTTGATAAATACCTTCCCACTGATGTTGCATGATCAGGGCATCGATCCAGTCAATGAACTGATTGTAGTCATCAAACGATGAAAGAAAGTGGGGCACGACAACCAGCGTCGTTTCCAACTGTTCAGGTGGAGTCGTCTCTAACTCGAGCAACTGCCGATAGATATCTTCCAGTAATTGCTCTTCTTGCCGCGCTTGGCTAATATGGATTTTGATCTGTTTCTTTTTATACGGTTTTGCTGCGAAAGGACATAAGTTTAGGCCGATGACAACTTGTGTCAGCCATTGCTCGACCATTTGATGAATCAATGTATGCTCTGATTGAGAGTTCATAGTGTGAAATAACCGCGTGAAAAAATTTGCAGGCAGAATACCATGAAATTTAGATGGAGTTGGTATGTTGCTGTGCTTGGAAAATATCGAACTCTTTCAATTGCCAGCATAAGGTAAACAGGAACAAATAGATAACCGTTCCTCCTGCGACCACCATATGCCAGCCGCCATACTGCCAACAAGCAATCAGAAAGAACCCACCAAAACTCCCTCCCAAGTAGTAATGAACCAAATAAAGTGCGGTCGCTGTTGCTTTTGCCTGCTTGGCATGTTGACTGACCCAAGCGTAAGCCAATGTATGACTAAAGAAGGCGCCAGAGCTAATACAGATTAAAGCTATCATGAGCATCGGCAGTGACTCAATCATTGCAAGCCACATGCCGGATAGACTGAGACATGTTCCGGCAATCATTCCGGAAACGGTATTATGATGTTTAAGCCAACAAGATGTCAGACGCGAACTCAATGTGCCTCCCAGATAACAGATGAAGATCAGTGATGCGAGTCCGACAGGAATTGAATAGGGGGCGGCTACCAAACGAAACCCCATCACGGTGTACAGATTGACAAACAGGGCAAAGTTTGCACCGCCAAACAACATCGCCAGCCACAGCTTACGTTGACGAAGATGCATCAATACTGAGCGTTGATGTTGTAAAAACTGTCCTTTACGAGGAGTAAAATGTTGCTGAGGCGGGAGCCGGAAATAAACATATAATGCACCAGCGATACTCAAAACGCTGACCACGGCGACAGCTGTTTCCCAACTGAATCGATCAGTAAGATTCCCCCCGGCAATTCGTCCACAGATCCCGCCCAACGAATTCGCGGCAATATAGCTCCCAATTGCGGCTTGAAAGGCTTGAGGCGAGAATTCTTCAACCATATAGGCGACAGCAACAGAGGCAAAAGCTGCGATCGCAACCCCGGTAAGTGCACGTGCCGCTACAAGAGTCCACCATGTCGGATGTAACAGAAGGGCAAGACCGAGTAAAGGAAGTGTCAGTAAGCCAATCATCATAATTTTCCGGCGTCCGAACACTTCAGAGCAGATGGCCCAAGGCACCAGAGTGACCGATAAAGCGAGTGTTGATGCTGCGAAGAGCCAGTTAACCTTCGTTTCAGATAAGTGATAGAGTTCGGCCATGTGGGGGAGAATGGGCTGAAAAAGATATAAATTACAGAAGACAATGAAAGCACCGAGCGCTAATCCAAAAGAAACTTGGCGATATTGAGGGGTATGACGTTCGATCATTCATTTGTCCTGTCGGTTATCCTGTGACCAACGTAACATTAGTGCCTTAATTAATAAAATATATTAAAAATATTGTTGCTATATAATTTGTATATCATGGAAATTCGTCAACTGAAATATTTCACCACGATTGTTCAATTCGGGAGTTTTACTGCAGCGGCTCGGTCACTGCATATTGCTCAGTCAGCTTTGAGTATTTCGATTAAAAAATTTGAGCAGCAGTTGGGGACTCGTTTGCTCAAAAGAGATGATCGCAAAGTGAGTATGACTGATGAAGGCAAGGTACTGTATGAGTACGCACAACGCATTTTACAACAGGTTGATGATGCACATCTGGCGATGGATGAGTTGAAAGGACTGGTGAAAGGTGAAGTGCGTTTGGGAACGCCAAGTATGACGGGATCTTATTTTTTCCCTGAAATTGTCATGGCTTTTAAGAGTCACTATCCGAATTTGAAAATGACGGTGGTTGAGGCCGGTGGTCAGTCAATCCGGAACATGTTGTTGACTGGAGAATTAGATATCGGGGTGATTTTAAACCGCGATATCCCAGAGGGACTGAGTGTTGATCCACTATTGACATCACAGATGGTTGCCGTGGTCAGTCAACATCATGAGTTGGCCGACGCATCCCACATCAGTCTGGATACATTTTTACAACATGAGTTGGTTACTTTTCAACCGGGCTATTACCATCGTGAATTCATTGAGCAAGCCTGTCAGACACATAATTTTCATGCTCAGATTTCATTTGAAACTAATCTGTTACCAATGATTTTAAGAATCGTAAAGTGTGAATATGCAATCAGTGCATTGCTTGAGTTGGTGACGGAACAAGAACCGAGTGTTCGTGCGATCCCTTTTGAGCCCCCCGTGCCCGTGCATTTGGCATTAGCGTGGCGTAATGATGGTTATCTGTCTTATGCAAATCAAGCCTTTATCCACTTTGTGAAAAATCATGTGTCTTGAGATGAAGTTGGTACAAAAGTGTGAAATGTTAGTCAGAACAATGTGTATATGTTGAAATCGTGCTAGGTTTAAAGAAGTTCGTTTCAGACTGAACTAGATGTCAGGGAGGTTGAAATGGATGCTGACATGTACCTACCGTGCCAACCTTACTGGTTATGTCGGTCTTTGATGTTTACATTCTATGTTGTGATGGCAGGTGTGGTTCTTTGGCTGATTATTCTCGTCATTCGTGAATATGTTCGGATTAAGAATCGTGCGAAATATGTTCAGGAGCGCCGCAAATTACATTACAAAGAAAGGCATCGATTGAAATCTGAGCGCGTGATCAAACGTTCAAAACGACCGATAAGGCGAAGATAATCCGTTGTTGTGCCTGAATAATAGATAGAGTCCGCTATCCTGAAAGGAGTCTGATGATGGATATTCAGGTCTTTTATTATGCACCGTGTAAACCAGACTGGTTATGCCGGCCTGCTCTGATCGTTATTGGCATTATGCTTGCGATTGGACTGATTTTATTCATTCGGCTGGTGATTCGAGAATATTTGCGGATTCACCGCAAGCAATATGTTTTAAAACGTAGACGTCTCCATTACAAACAACGACACAAGCTGAAACCATATCATCCAATGCGTTGGCCAAGGACGCCTCGTGATTAGCGGTCGGTTGCGGTCTCTCGATCAAGCTGGCGTTGAAATGCCAGCGATTGTTCTGTCGTCCCGAAATCTTGAATAAATGTAGCGAGACGTGTTCTGGCAACGGAGAACCGTCGGGCTTTGATTGCTATCTGGATGAGATAGAACTGAGACTGGAATCGCTTTGGATCATGATTCAGTGCCTGTAAAAAAAACTTCTTTGCTTGCAAAGTATTCCCGGTTTTTAGTGAGCACAGTGCGGCATTTTCATAGCCGGCAGCAATCTGAGGGTAGTTTGTTCTCGAGTAAACTTGCGCGAAATAGTGTTGGGCCTGGTTGACATTCCCCTGTTTGCACAAAAATGTCCCATAGTTGTTGTATACATCCGGATGATTCGGGTGCTCGTTCAATGTCAGTTCATATTGTTGTTTGGCTTTGTCTGTTTCACCAACTCTTTCATAGTAATAGGCTTGCGCGAGTTGCAACCGAATATAATGTGGTGCGATGTCGGCAGCCCGTATCAGGTTGAGCAGGGCTTTTTGAGGTTCATGGCGTTGAAGGTAGGCAATACTCAGGGTAATTCTGGCATCTGCAATTCGGTGTCGCTCAGGAGTTGAAGGCGCACTATGGCTGCAACCTGAAATGACCAACCACCATCCTAGAATCAATCGACGTACCATCCGGCCTCCGCTCAATCACGTCCTCGTTTATCTGAGGGATGATAAAGCGATTCTTCGGGGAGAAAATAGGGCAGCGTATATCTTGCGACACAGATAAAAAAGAGCGGCCTTATTCAGGCCGCTCTTGAATAAGATGACGTTGCTCTAATCATCTTTGGTAAACTTATCTTCACTGAAATGTTCCAGATCATAGGGTGTCTGCTGGTAAACACAGTAGTTAAGCCAGTTTGAAAACAGCAGATGTCCGTGGCTCCGCCAACTGGCGATGGGTTGATTGTCCGGATTATCATTCTGGTAATAGTTCACTGGAATGGTTGGCTCCAAGCCTTCACCCAGATCCCGGACATATTCACCATGTAGTGTAAAAGCATCATATTCAGGATGACCGGTCACAAACACATGACGTTTATCCGGACTGGTTGCCAGATACATCCCTGCATCTTCAGAGGTAGCAAGAATATCGAGACTGGTATTTTCTCGAATGTAATCGACAGGGAAATCTGCATATCTGGAATGGGGGGCAAGAAAAGAGTCATCAAATCCGCGAATCAGGGGATGAAAGTCTTTCTGTAGGGAATGCGTATAAACCCCGGAGAGCTTGTCTTTACGGGTCAGCTTCGGCAATCCATAGAGAATGTTGAGTCCTGCCTGAACAGCCCAACAGACATATAAAGTTGAAGTGACATGATCTTTGGCCCATTGGATGATGGATTCCAGATGCTGCCAGTAGACGACATCTTCAAAAGCAACCAATCCCAGCGGCGCCCCTGTCACAATTAATCCGTCGAAGTAACGATCTTTCACCATCTCAAATTGCCGATAAAACATATCTAAATGTTCTTCGGGTGTATTGCGGCTAGGACGGTTATCGATGCGCAAAAGTTCAACATCTACCTGCAGCGGACTATTAGAGAGCAGGCGTAAAAATTGAGTTTCGGTCTCAATTTTTTTGGGCATCAGATTCAGTATCAGTACTTTGAGCGGTCTGATTTCTTGCGTAGAAGCTCGAGATTCATGCATGACGAAAATGTTCTCATGCAGAAGAACATCCGTTGCAGGAAGTTGATCAGGAATCTTTATCGGCACAATATCACTCTCACAATAAATCTATCTGGACGTCTATACATCTAAACTTAACTGAATCGATCACATATGTCGAGAAAAAATCAAGCTCGCATGTAAACTGATATTTGATTGTTATTGGTGGTTGAACAATGACTACCGATTTCATGCCGAACGATAGAAAAGGTAAAATCAGAGCGACAGATATGACGAAAAATCACCACAGATAGATCTAGCACCGAATGATTCGCCTATCTGTGGTGACAAGGGATAAGATGATAGACAATAGTCAGATTTATTTATAAAACTTGTTTATTTATGAAAGCTGGGACAAAAGAAGTCAGCCCGCCATATCAGCTTATGTTTACCTTTCATCGATAATAGAACGTCTTTGCCTTTCATTTGAGGAAATGCAAGCAAAGGAGGCAAATCATCGACATCTGTAGCTACGGCTTTATAAGCACGGATACAAGTAAAAGTTGAATCTAAATTGTCTACCAGCATCTCATGGGATAAACAAATACCTAGCTCGTCACGTCTCATTGTATGTTCCTTCTATTTTTGCTCTTCCAATCTTTTCCCAATGGTGTATCACATACTTTTCGGATGATTTTATGATATATGCTATAGCTTCAACACCCCGTATAAAAAGTATACAATCCATATGGCAATACCAAGGGAATAAGTCACAATTTCCTTGTGATCTTTGCCAAAATTTGTGATGAAATTTTTAAAGTTATTTTCGTGATAACAGCCTCCTGTATCTGCTGCGTGTGTGAGTCAATTAACCAATGATACTGGCACGGACTTAGCTGATGAATTTATTGTTATTTTTCCTAAATCCTGACAATATGAATAACGGAACATCTATGTGATCGGAGCAGCTCTGATGAAGAGAAACTTTTGTTTGAGATGAAACAATAAGATACTGGTCATATTCTTTCGTTCGTTCAGCGATAAAATAACGATACTCGGGTAGATAAGATCTACAATAACAAATGTTAAATTTGCTGTTTTTACAGCCCGGATCAATCCAGAATAGAAGTAGAGTGGTATGAGTCATCCAACTAGTACGATCTTGACAGAAAGCGGCACCAATGAACTTGAAATTATCGAGTTTCATATAGAAAAACGTCTACCGAACGGTGGTACCAAAACTTGTTACTACGGTATTAACGTTGCGAAAGTCCGGGAAGTAATTCAGGTCCCGGAAACAACAGATTATCCCAATGCTCAGCCACATATGATTGGTGTATTTTCTTCTCGGGATATATTAACCCCATTGGTTGATCTGGCTGGCTGGCTTGGCATCCCGAAATCACCGGATGTTGAAAGCAAGTTTGTTATCGTGACGGATTTTAACCGGATGACGAATGGGTTCTTAATCGACAGTGTCAGCAGAATTCATCGCATCTCTTGGAATGATGTTGAATCGCCAAGCCAGTTTCTTGAAGCCGGCGAGCAAGATTGTGTTGTTGCCGTCGTGCGCAAAGAAGGGCATCTGATTATGATTTTGGATTTTGAAAAAATCATTGCAGATATTAACCCTGAACTGAGTATGGAAAAGTATGATGTCAGAGTGGATAAAAGCATCGACCTGAATCAAAAAATGGTGAGCAAAAGAAATGCGAAGACCGTAATGGTTGTGGATGATTCTGCATTTATTCGTAGTCTGATCCAAGATACGCTGAGTTCTGCCGGTTACAACGTTATTGCCTGTAAAGATGGTGGTGAGGCTTTTGAAAAGCTAATGAATATTGAACAAGCTGCTGAGAAAGAAGGCGTTCAGGTTCGAGAGCTGATTGATGCGGTGGTGACAGATGTAGAAATGCCTCGTATGGATGGGATGCATTTGGTGAAACGGTTGAGAGACAACAATTCATATCGTGAGATCCCCATTGTAATGTTCTCTTCTCTGATGAGTGATGATAACCGTCATAAAGCGTTGACACTGGGAGCCAATGATACGATTACCAAACCGGAGATCGGTAAATTGGTCGGCATGATGGATCAGTATATTTTTGGGACTGAATGACTAAAGCCGTGAGTATCCATGTTGTCGGCTTTGATTGAGTATTTCGTTTGGTTGGGGATACTGTTTTATCAGACGGTTGATGTGTTTGGATGGTGCGTTTCCGGCCCGTATTGAAGTGCATCACTGGGGGTATTAAATTACGATGCTGAACATCTTTATTATTGTTGCATTGTTAGTCTTGTTCTTTCTTTTTGCGCAGCGTTACATCATTAAAAAAGATGACAGTAAAGAATATAGTTATCGACGATTCGGACCGCTGCTCAACCCCGCTGAGAGTATATTTTACCGGGCATTAATTGAAGCGGTCGGAGAGCAGGGGGTTGTATTTGCCAAAGTGAATATGGCGCAGTTATTAGTTCCTGCCGGGCTGAAAAAGAAAAAGGATATCTTTATTGCCAGTCACAAGATTTCAAAATATAGCTTTCAGTTTGTCGTCTGTGACCCCAGAACATTTGAAGCCCGTGCGGTGATTGAACTCGATAATGGTAAATCGTTGAGTAAGGCTAAAATTGAGCGCGAAAAACTGCTATTAAGTGTCTGTCGGTCTGCCAATATCCCTCTGATTGGAACGAACATCAAATATAGTTATCAGGTGAGTCGGCTACGGCGACTTTTGGCTGCTCATATTGATTTGATTGAAGCTGATAAAGAAGTCAGATTCTGTAAAAAGTGTGGTAGTCCGATGGTTATTCGGGTCGCGACACAAGGCGACCATAAGGGGCGACGGTTCTTTACATGTAGTCGTCAACCTCACTGTAACTATACTGAAAATTATAATGTTGTTTATGAAGATAATCATGAGGACGAGCGCTAATTGTGCTCAAGTTAAATTAAGCTGATTTGTAACGCTCAACGTTATCATCAAGCGACGTCTGAGCATCTGCCTGACAAATCCGCACCTGATTCTTACCATTTTTTTTCGCTTTATAGAGCTCTATATCTGCCAGCTTCAAAATATCAGAGAGGTTATCGCCATTACGGTAACGACAAATCCCGATACTTAACGTCAACTGTAAGCGTTTGTCACCAAAGCTGTACAGGTGATTACTGATGGTGTGGCGAAGCTTCTCACCGATTTTTTTTGCCTCATCCAAATCGATATCAAACAAGGTAATACAAAATTCTTCTCCGCCAATCCGAAAGAGATTTTCATCACCGACGATACGACTAATGATCAGGCTGGTTTCGATCAAAACCTTATCACCGATGTCATGACCAAATCGATCATTGATCTGTTTAAAGTAATCAATATCGAGAATCAGCAGACTCAGATGTTGTTGATCTTTTTTCGTCGTCGTAAAACGATGAAACGATGTTGACAGAGATAATCGGTTATGTGCACCGGTCAAAGAATCTCTTGAAGCGAGATACATCAGTGAGTTTTCAATATTGGAACGATTGGATTCATAAAGATGCGACACAATCCAGATCCCGATATAGCAGAGCACTAAATTAAACATGCTTTCTAACATACTGTAGGTTGCGTCTTGGCTCAGCTTCATGATGATGATTGTAGATTGAATCACCAAGAACAGACCGCTGGTATACATGCCGTGTTTGATGCCGAGTAATAAGTACAACACGATCGGTGCAAGACAACTCCAGACAAACAGTCCCTGAGCAATCGGTTGAAAGTACGTTCCGACCAGCAGCGTAAACATCAGATAATAAGCGTAATAAAGAATGTACTGCTTGGGATATCGTTTTTGTTTGAGTTGGGTATAAATCAAATAAGAATAGACGGCCAGAATACATTCAACGAAGGCCAGAAATAACTCGTTTCGATGAATGGCATGGAAGAGAGCAAAGAACAATGCTATCAACGTTAAAAACAGACTGATACCGGAAAGAACAGAAGTTCTGAGCAAGTATGATTTATTGGGTAATCGATCATCCATTTTAAGAGCGTTCTGCATATGTTCTAGCCAATTGAGGTATGTTACGCAATCATTATAATACTTCAACTAGTTTTTTGGGTTAATGTCACAAAATCGGACTCATATTACAATTTGTCTGCACAGAAAAGGTATGAAATTTCGACAAAGAATGATTGTGATTGAGCAAAAAAGATTCATGTTGGTGAACTTAAAGCCAATCGGTTCATTTTCAGGGAAATTTTTCTTGCACAACGTTAAGACTGTCGTTAATATCCTCTCCGTTCTTGATTGATGCGTCCGTAGCTCAGTTGGTTAGAGTATCGCCTTGACATGGCGGGGGTCGGTGGTTCGAGTCCACTCGGACGCACCATTACAAGAAAACATCATTATGCGTCTGTAGCTCAGCTGGTTAGAGTATCGCCTTGACATGGCGGGGGTCGGTGGTTCGAGTCCACTCAGACGCACCAAATCTGCATCTCCTTTCTTTGAAATTCTTCGTTATCAACAAATCCTTCTTTATCGTACGAAAGCTTATTTTGCGTACAGCTATTTAACGTACAAGTAGTTATTACTTTGTGTTAGGAACTCGTATCCATTTTGCTGTTAATTTCGTTCTTTGTCTCTGATCTAAACGTGAAGGGCTAATGGGTTGCCTAAAATCAAATGCAACATGATGAGTAATCGGTGCCGCAAAAGATTATTTCAAGAATATCCAACATGAATCAGTTTGGTGTGGTACTGTGGTGGTTATCCCTCCTGCTTAGTAGGGACTACTTTTCTTTTCCAGACGTATGTCTCGGCATTTCTTAGTTGCCCCCTAAGCCTAATTAACTAGGCTCTAATCATGTCAATTTCAACTGGAAAATTAAGAAACATCGTTCAATTAATTAGAACTGAAGAGACAGAAATCGACCGTAATCCAATATATTCACAACCTTGGATATCACTTGGACATAAAGTCAATCCGACGACTCCCACTGCTATTATTTATTGTGAAGGTAACTTTGGTAAAATTGACGGAAAGAGTGCAAATGGGTTGGTAAGGCATTCCCACATTTATCGTATCTTATCCGTTATTGATAGTGAGCTGGCAAGCTTAGATTCCGGTGAAGTTCTTGATGGTATGAGAAATCATATTCCTCTGGTGGCTAATATTGAAGAAGCGATGATTCATGCGGAAACCGTTCCTGATTACTTTATTTTTGGGATCGCACCATCAAAGGGCTTACTTTCCGATTCAGAAAAACAAATTATTCTCAATGCCATGTCGCGCAACATGAATATTGTTAATGGCATGCATGAGTTCTTAAACGACGATCCTATCTTTCGTGAAGCCTGTCTAAAAAATAATGTCCATATTCTTGATATTCGCAAACCCAAGAGCAAAGAAGCATTGCAAGTATTTAGTGGCAAAATACACAGTGTGAAATGTCCAAGAATTGCTGTCATGGGTACAGATTGCGCATTAGGGAAAAGGACGACCGCGACCATATTAGCAGATGGGTTAAGAAATAAAGGCCTCAATGTCGTGATGATAGCCACGGGGCAAACGGGTATTATGCAAGGCGCGCCCTATTGTGTGGCATTAGACGCTGTTCCCTCTCAATTCTGCGCCGGTGAGTTAGAAGCGGTCATCGTGAAGGCATATGAAATAGAGTCTCCGGATATCATCATCGTTGAAGGGCAGGGAGCATTAAGCCATCCTGCATTTTCTACGAGTTCTTTTATATTACGCGGCAGTTGCCCAACCAGCGTTATTTTACAGCATGCCCCTAAACGGATGTATCGTGTCGATTTCCCAGATATGCCAATCCCTTCCGTTGCCAGTGAAATCAACCTGATAGAGGCATTTTCGAATACCACCGTGATAGGGTTAACACTGAATCATGAAGGAATGTCTTCCGATGAGATTATTCCTCAAATCAGAGCTTATCGTGCTGAGTTTGGCCTACCAGTGACGGATCCATTATCTCAGCCTAAAGAACAACTGTTGCAAATGGTATTATCGACCTATCCGATGCTAGAAGATAAAATGGCAGAGCAAAAGTGAGCTACCCACAGCTAGACATCGATTGCTCTAAAATTCGTCATAATGCTCAGTTTCTTATTGAACAACTCGCGTTAAAAAATGTTGCAGTCACACCCGTTACAAAGTCTTGTTTAGGTCACCCCATCATTGCCAACATTCTCATTGATGCCGGAGCCAGTATGCTGGCAGATTCTAGAGTCGAAAACATACAAAGGATGACACGCAACGGAATTGCTGTCCCGAAAATGTTAATACGTACTCCAATGCTGAGCCAAATCGACAGTGTAGTTGAGTCTTGTGATATCAGCCTGAATACGGAAATCGAAGTGATTCGGCAGATTTCTTGTGCAGCAAAGCAGTCAAATATCCAGCATGGCGTCATAATCATGGTTGAACTTGGGGATTTGAGAGAAGGTATCATGCCGAATCTCGTTATCGGTTTTATAAAGAAGATCATTCTTTTACCCAATATCATCATAAAAGGCATCGGGGCGAATCTTACGTGTCGCTATGGTGTCACTCCAGATGATAAAAAGATGAGACTTCTTTCTGACCTTGCTGATGAAATCGAAGCAACATTCGGAATCTCACTCGAAATTATTTCAGGCGGGAATTCTTCTTCAATCAATTGGGTCCTCGACCATAAAAGTCGCACCCGTGTGAATCATTTACGAATAGGGGAAGCAATTTTCCTCGGTTGTGTACCTTTAGAACAACGGTCGATCGAGGGGCTATACACCGATGCGATCACATTAACCGCCGAGGTCATTGAAGCCAAAATTAAACCTTCGTTACCATGGGGAGATCGTGGTTCTAATGCTTTTGGTGAACAAGAAAAACTTCAAGACCGAGGTACAGTTTCACAGGCAATTCTTGCGTTGGGTCGCCAAGACGTTTGTGTAACCGGGCTTCACCCTCCCTATCATATAAGCATCGTATCATCGAGCAGCGACCACTTGATTCTTGAAACTTCCGAAGAGCCTCTGATTGCTGGAAAGAAAGTTCTATTCAGCGTCGATTACAGTGCATTTCTGTCCGCGATGACCTCAAACTCAGTCCATAAAGTGTTTCATTATGATACAGAAAATGAGTGAAGAGATACGTGTACTCCGGCCCCGCATCATAGGGGAGCCGAACGATGTATCATCACTTTTCATCGCGGTGACACATCACATCAAATGCGACCAAGTGAACGATTTTTCACCGACTCTGTGTCTTGCTGCATTGCTGGGGCTGCATCGTATTGATTGCATGGATAAATGTCTGCTGAATATCCGGTATACGGAGTGCTCTTGCCTCATCTAACAACGCCAGTGCTTTGGCAATATCGTGATGACTCACCGCATGTTTGATAGCCGACTGATAATAATGAGTGGATTCTGCTTGCGGTGGTGAGGTGTGTTGCCACTGATTGGTATCGATATTTGGTTGTGGGGATGTCAGTGTACTGACCATCGCGTTGCTGCCTGATGTTTGTCGCGATTGTTGGAGCGCATGTTGACGAATCGATTCCGTTTCAACGGTCATCTTCAATGATCCCTGATAGCTTGTGGTGACAGAGATATCTGCAACCAGCGGTAACGGCGCACCATCTTCAATCGCGCGTCGTTTTGCAGGATGGGGAATGGTAATAGTTTGACCGACCTGATCAGGTTGAGTGAAAATGACCAGATAAGGGGTCTGTTCCGCATTGATTTGGTAAGTCTGTTCGAGTCGATCCGATTCAAATACATCGCTGAACCGAAGTTGATGCTGATCGATCCGCAAGGTCTTTTGCGGGTGGTAGTTGGCATCCAGTAATACCAGCGTCGGCATAAAAATCTGATGATTGAACACCAAACTCTTGAGCGTCAGTTTGACGGTGCCGGAGCGCGGTGAAAATTGAAATGCGCCGAAATATGAACGCCCGCTGCTGAAATCGCGCACCGGAGACGATGGATCAATTTTAAGTTTAATGCTGTCGCTGGTATTGAGTGACGTCCAGTAAACATCTTGATAACGGGTACAACATGCAGCATCTTCAGCTGGCGGCGCAACAATATGCTGAGCCTGCTTTGTTGCTGAGCACCCGGAGACCATAAACAGCGCCAAGGTAAAATGGATCAGTTGCTGTATTTTCTGCATAGTGACTTCCTGTAATGGACAACAATGGACGGTTCAGGCAACCATGCGGTTGCCTGTTTTCACGATTATTTCTCCGGTATCAGAACCAAATTTCAGCCTCGATGCCAACCCGTGTTTCAGAGTTATCATCACCGGAGGTCCAAGCATAACCATTATCACTTGATTTCATATAGGTAATATAGGGTTTGATTTGTGGGCGACCCCAGTAATCTGCATTGACGGTCAGTACCGGTGCTAAAGTTGCGGTATAGAATGATGTATCGGCATCTTCACGTCCCCATGTCCCCGCTGCACCGAGGCTTTCCAGTGCATAGGTCAGGGTCGCTTCCATCCGGAAGTTTTCATTGACTTGATAAGAAGGTGTGACACCGACAATCAGGCGTGAGAGTCCGTCTTTGGAACCCCAAACATCGTGCGTGGTGTTATTATCCAGCTGCCAATAGGTCACTTCGGTTCCCAATTGAATATTCTGAGCAATATTGGCGACCCCATAAGAAGTCAGGAAGATAGAACGGTCATCTTTGTTCCAGTTGCCGCTCCACTGACCGAAGTTAACGCCCCGGTTGGCAGAGACGCCTTTCCCGTAAGTAATGGCAGTGGTTGACCAACCATCGAAGCCATAATAGTCGCGATGATAAGTGATCGCAGCGCCGTAACCATCTTTGGCGGTACTTGATTCGTCAACATGTTTTCGCGAAGTTATCTTCAGATCAAAATCGAATTTCCCCCCCAATCCTTCAACGCCATAATAGTAAAAATCAGCCGAAGTAAGTGTGGTACTGCGCCCGTCACTATCTAAAGAACACTGTTTTGAGTTGACGTTCGCCCCCGAGAGCGTACAACTGCCTTCACCGGGATCGGCTGATATCACCGCAAACCCTGCATCATGGTACTGAACCCCGGCTCCGACACCGGAGGACTGTTTCCAGAACTCTTTGGTAATGATGCCAGACTGGCGATTCAGGTAACGTTGACCCGCCCAAATGCTAAGACCATCGGCAAAGTAGGATAAGTCACCTAACTCAATATAGGCTTCTTTGAACTCCAACTGGCCACTTTCCAGATGTCCTTCATTGCCTGACGATGAAGTATAGAACCCGCGGCCATTGCCGCCTTCATTATTACCGTACTCAGTTTTCAGTACATATTTAGCCCAAGAACCGGAATCAAAGTTCTGGCCTTTGGTCACCGTGAACTCTATCTGCGTCGGATTTCCGGAAAACGCAGCACCGGCGGCATGATAGTCTCTGCGATGGCCGTAACTGTCGTTTAAAGAAAGTGATTCGCCGACATTGTACTGTAAGTGCCCATAACCGTTGACTGTCCAGCCTTCATGGACTTTGTCTTCTGCTGAGGATTGCATTGAAAGCACTGCTCCGGAAATCGCTAATGCAATTAGGCTTACCTTCTTCATGTGATTCGCTCCTGTTTATTGTGATTCTTCCTATGTTCTCCGGAGGCTCCCATTCAGGATGCTGAACCGTGGTGTCATCGGAGAGGAAAATAGGTGACAGCGTCGCTTGAACAAATCTCGACTCATCACGAATTTGTTCTGACGAGAGAACAAGATAAGGAACGCGACGAGGTCTGACTTCCTCTTCAGATGTGAAATTTATGGAGGAAGCACCGGGATGAGAGAGGCGGAGAAAAAAAGGAATCGGGATACAATGTTATCTGAGTCACAAATCTAGGGTGGAGGTCGGGAAGCTGTTGTGACGCACGCCCTGTCACCGGGTGATCTGTATCACATTTAATCGATCAGCAAAACAGGATAGCCTCGGGCATCAATGTGCAAAAATGTGAAATACCCCCGATTTGGCGACTGACTGTCAGGTGAAGGAGAACGTGCAGTGTGGTCCACCACACGTCCCTTGGCGACGTTATTTAGTATCCCATTAAGCTCAGTAATCGTTCTGCCGTTTCTATCGCTTCTTTACGGTTGTTCAGATTGAGCTTCTGATAGAGGTTTCTGATATGAGTTTTGATGGTGGTTCCCGCGACTTCGAGCTCCTGAGAGATCTGTTCATTGCTGAAACCTGAATAGATCAGACCAAGCACTTGCCATTCACGTTGCGTCAATGGACTGGTGCGCACAAGTTCAGGCACTTTCGGGTGATGAAGCAACTTATCGATAAATTCTTCATCGAAATGCAATGAACGACTGCGTTGTTTCTGGGCGATCTCACGGAGCAGATATTTCGCGCGATGTTTTTCTAAGTCCTCGAGTGTTTCACCTTGTACCAGTTGCTGTAAGACCGGATATAAGTGTTGCCCTTCGATGAGAAAATCCGCCACCATTCCTGTCTGATTGGTCATCTTCAACGCTTGGCGTAACATGGTTTCAGCAACTTGTGGTTGTTGGCTCTGCACCGCGAGTACCGCTTCGACGATCAGGTTACGATTGGTATCGGTAAAGAGTTCGGATTGTTGTGCTTCATGCTGCAAAAACGCCAGACTCTGCCGCGCTTGTTCGAGTTGGCCGGTATAGATCTGAGCCCGCGCGATATTACGCCACTGGAGTTGTAAAAAGTGGTTCTTCGCTTCAGAAGGCCGGGAAGCCTGATCCAGCCAGGTTTCGATTGCATCGGCATCATCCCGGACTTGCCAATAGAGCAATAAAGCGAACGATGCATTGGCCGTCCAGTCGATATGGTAGCTGGACTGGTTTAACAATGTCTCTATCTGCGCCACAAATTTTGCAGCGCGATCGATTTCACCGCGGGCAATCGCAACACGGGCCAGAATCGAGTAACTATGCAGATGTTTACTGATGTCTAAGTTGCCCAGCACTCTGATACCTTTCTGAGCAAAGACTTCCGCTTCATCCAGTGAATTCCAGCACCAGAGAACCTGCGCATGGAGCCGCAACAGAAATTCATGTAACGGCACTTGATGCAACTGCTGGGCTTCAATCAGTTTGAAGGCTGATTCATGGAGCTCGAAAGCGGCTTGAACATAACCCTGCGCGAGCAAGATTTCGCTCTGCTGGATTAAAGCCCATAGCGCTTGATGATACACCTGATGTTGACGGGCCAATTTTTCGGTTTGTTGCATCAAAGACAGGGCCCGATTGAGTTCCCCGTGTACATGATTAACTTCTCCGACAATTGAGGTCGCAATAATCCGGCTGCGGAAATCGGTTGTCTCCAACTGACTCAGGGCAAGTTCAGCCAGTTCTAAAGCGAGTTCCGGATCATTCTTATTGATGGCGATCTGTGCTCTGAGCGTGTTGAGTTGTCCTTGTTCCGGCTGAGAAATCGCAATGTTTCTCTGCTGCATCTCATGTTCGGCCTGGGTTAACATATCCTCAACCCGGGGATAGCGGTGCTGGCTCTGGGCTAACCAAGCCTGAAGTAACGGCAGTTTTACACCGGCATAGAGATGATCGGCATCAAGTTCGTCAATTGCTGTCTCCAGAATGTTTAACTCACCATGATTGAACATTCGCCAGCCGTGAGCGAGCAGAATCTGAGTGGTCAAATCACTGTTATGGGCTTGCTGAGCGTGTTTCAGTGCCTGATGAGGAATGTCGAGCTTCAGCCAAGCTTGAGCTGCCCGGCAGTGGAGTTGCTCTTCTTCATCAGGAATAATCTTATGCCGCTGATGGGTCAGAAACTCCGCAAACAGATGATGAAAGCGATACCAGTTCTGCTCGCTTTCCAGTCGATGGATAAAGAGGCCATAACGATTGAGTGACTCAATCATATTTAACGCATCGCTGCGCTGGGTCAGTTCAGCAACCAAGATATCGTTAAAGGTCTCCAGAACCGCACACTGCAACAGAAATAACCGAGTCTCGCTGTCAATATAAGCAAAGACTTCCTCAATCAAGTATTCCCACAGATGATTATGATTAAACCGGGCGACCGATTGTCGGGATTGAGCCAGTGACCGGTTCTGATGTTTGGCTTGTAAAGCGATCAACTGTAGGGCGGAAGGCCAGCCTTCGACATAATGTCTCAGCTCGCTGACCGTTTCCGGGTCAAACTCATCATGGACAACCTGACTGAAAAAGCGGGTTGTTTCTTCTTCGTCAAAGGCCAGCATGTTGTGATCGATTTCGATGAGTAGATCTCGCACACGCAGGTTCGCAATACCCAACGGTGGATTCGAACGGCTGGTGACGACCACAGTCATATTGTCCGGCATATGTTTAATAAAGAAACGCACCGCTTCATGGATTTTTTCATCATGAATCAGGTGGTAGTCGTCAAGTACCAGATAGCAGGGTTGCGTCACATCCTGAATTTCATGAAAGAGTTCGGCAAACAGAGAAGAGACGGAGGAGTACTGGCTGCGTTCTGCAAGAGTCTGGCTATTCGGACAACCATTGCTGGTGGCAATATTAATCGCCTGAATAAAGTAATTAATGAAACGAAACGAATCATTGTCACCATCATCAATACTATACCAGCCGACAGCAGGGCTTTCGGCGAGCCACTGTGCTGCCATGGTGGTCTTACCGTAACCGGCCGGTGAACGAAATAACACCACTTTACATCGCTGCGCATGGCGCAGGGTATCAAGTACCCGCTGTCGAGAGATCGCGTGGTGTAGACGACTCGGACGTGTCAGTTTTGATGGAATCCACATAAATTCTGCATTTTTCTTCGATTTGCATAAATTCTCAGTAGTTTAACGTGGAGCGTACTGTCTGGAACTTGATCGACTTCTTAATACACAAATTTCTAACAATTTTATGAATTGAGTGATGGGTTTTTGAACTTTTGGGCAAATCATCAGGCTCTACGCCTACTGACTCCTACCACAATTCCCTTTCTGCGGGAGGATGTTTCATGACGCAGGACTATGCAGGATATACCCATACCTTTAGTCCTTAAATTAAGCAAGATGCTGTAAAGAGTGAGATCGTCATGAACAATGAACAAACAAATCATTTTGAGCCGGAGGCATTCAAACAGAGTGTCTTAAATCATTTGAAGACCACCTATTCACAAGAGATTGAACATGCGAGCGCCCGGTCATGGTATTTGGCGATGGTGAGGGCATTGTCTGAAATGAGCGTTGCCGATATGGTCGATACCGAACATGATCCACGGGTTCGCAACGCGAAACATGTGAATTATCTTTCACTCGAATTTTTGATGGGTCGACTGACGGGCAACGCGCTGATTAACATGAATTTGTATGCGCAGGTCGAGCACGTGATGCAAATGCTGGGACAATCGTTGTCTGATTTATTGGAACATGAGCGAGACCCTTCGCTCGGCAACGGTGGGTTGGGGCGTTTAGCGGCCTGCTTTATGGATTCCTGTGCTGCTCAGGAATACCCCACGGTCGGATACGGTTTACATTATGAATACGGGTTATTCAAACAGTCTTTTGTCGCCGGACGACAACAGGAAGCGCCAGATGAGTGGCGCGGAGAAGAGGGGTATCCGTGGGAACGGCTGCGGCCTGAACTGACCCGGCGAGTCGGGTTCTTCGGCCATGTTGAAACCTATCAACATCAAGGTAAGACCAAGCGCTGTTGGCAGCCTGCACAGATCGTGAAAGCCATCGCATGGGATATTCCGATTATCGGCTATAAAAGTCGTACGGTTTATCCGTTGCGTTTATGGGAATGCCGGGCAGAGCAGGGTTTCTCACTCGATAAGTTTAATGAAGGTGCTTATATTGAAGCGCAGCAGCGCATGATTGAAGCCGCAAATCTGACCAAAGTGCTGTATCCGAATGATAATCATGAGCAAGGTAAAGTCCTGCGGCTGATGCAGCAATATTTTCATAGTGCTGCATCCATCGGTGACATTGTGGATCGTCACGAGCAAGCCGGACGCGAGTGGGAGAGTTTACCCGATTATGAGACCATTCAACTCAATGATACTCATCCTGCGATTGCGATTCCTGAACTGATGCGGGTTTTGATCGATGAGAAAGATCTGGCGTGGCAAACCGCATGGTCGATTTGTACGCGGGTCTTCGCCTACACCAACCATACCTTGATGCCCGAAGCGCTGGAAACATGGCGTAAGTCGCTGATGACAAAATTGTTGCCCCGACATATGGAGCTGATCGCGGAAATTGATCAGCATGTTTCGAAACAGGTCGTGCAACGGTGGCCGGATGATGCCGATAAACAAGCGAAACTCGCGATCATCTCCACGGAGAAAGAGCCGATGGTGAGAATGGCGAATCTGTGTGTGGTCGGCTCTTATGCCGTCAATGGTGTCGCCGCGATGCACACGGAACTGGTGCAAAAAGAACTTTTCCCTGAATTCAATGCATTATTCCCCAATCGGATCCGTAATGTCACCAACGGGATAGCACCGCGTCGCTGGTTAACCTATTGCAACCCTGATCTGGCAAATTTGATTCGTCATAAGATCGGTCACCGCTGGGAAGACAACCTCGACCATTTGGTCGATTTAGCCGCCTATGCTGATCAGCCTGAGTTCCAGTCTGCATTTATGGCGACTAAAAAGGCCAATAAAGAGCGTCTGGCGCAGTGGGTTTTGGCCCACCTCGGATTAGAAATTAATCCCGATGCCCTGTTTGATGTCCAAATCAAACGTCTGCATGAGTACAAGCGTCAGCACTTAAATCTACTGCATATTCTGTCTTTGTATCATCGTCTGTTGCATGAGCCTAACTTCGACATGGTGCCCCGCGTGGTCTTTTTTGCCGCGAAAGCCGCCCCCGGTTATCACCTGGCAAAAGAGATTATCTATGCGATCAATCAGGTTGCCGAAACCATCAATCATGATGAAAGGGTCAACGATAAGCTGAAAGTTGTATTCATTCCCGATTATCGGGTCAGCATCGCGGAATTAATCATTCCCGCTGCGGATCTGTCCGAGCAAATTTCAACCGCAGGTAAAGAAGCATCCGGCACCGGTAACATGAAACTGGCACTCAACGGTGCTCTGACTATCGGCACGATGGACGGTGCGAATGTGGAAATTTGTGAAGAAGTCGGTGACGAGAATATCTTTATCTTTGGCTTGAACGTACATCAGGTCAATCAATGCCTGCGCGAGGGTTATGATCCTCACCGTTACTACACGGCCGACCCATTACTGAAGGCAAGTCTTGATTGGCTTAACACGGACTATTTTACGCCGGGAGAGCCGCACGGACTGAAGCCGGTTTTCGACACCTTGTTAAGCGACGGTGACCCGTATCTGTGTCTGGCTGATTTTCGGTCTTATGTCGATACTCAGGCCGCGGTTGACCGCCAGTATCGAGATGTGCAGGGCTGGGCACGCAAAGCCATCTTAAATACGGCGCTGGTGGGTAAATTCAGTTCGGATCGGTCGATTCGCGATTATGTCGAGACGATCTGGCATCTGCAGCCCGTCAAACGTTAAGTCAGTAACCGGTTTATTCAGCAACGGGTTAGTACAGAAACCGAATGACATGGTGTATCGGAGCCGAGCATTCCGCCTCGGCTCATTTCATCTTATGAATTCTTATCAATGCAATGTCATTGGAGTGAAACATGATAACAAAACCAACATTGGAGCATGTGGCGGATCTTGCCGGGGTAGCCAAGTGTTACACGGATGCATGGGGCGATGAAACGGAAGTCCCCGAGCAGACGCTGCGTCAGATTCTGGCCATTATGGGCTATGATACGTCAGAAGATGCCCGACTCATGGCATCTGCGATAGACAAACATCAATCTCGCCTGTCAGAGCCGGTTGTGGTTGTCCGCGGAGACGAACAACCCGTCGATATCATCCTCCGAATCGGCCGAGATGTTTCATATCAACATTTCTCTTGGCAAATCCGGACCGAAGACAATCAGCATTTTGATGGTGACGTGGCAACGCATCTCCTTGCGGATCACCGCGACCGAGATGGCACCGTGACCCTGCGTATCTCGGGGCTGACGCTGGGCTATCATCAGTTGTGGGTGAAGGATAACCGGACCGATCATCTTGAGGAGAGTATGCTGATCATCGCGCCGGCAGCATGTTATAAACAGCCCGCGCTATTGTCAGGCCAGAAAATGTGGGGGTTGAGTATTCAACTCTATACGCTCCGCAGTAAAGCTAACTGGGGCATCGGTGATTTCGGTGACTTGAAACAACTGATCACCGAAGTCGCAGATAAAGGTGCCCAGTTTATCGGACTCAACCCATTGCATACGCTTTTCCCGGTCCATCCGGAGTTTGCCAGTCCTTATAGTCCGTCTTCCCGTTTCTGGTTAAATACGCTCTATATCGACGTCAGTTCGGTTCCCGAATTTGTCCTCAGCCACGCCGCTCAGTCGTTAGTCGGCAGTGCCGATTTTCAGTACCGGCTTGAGCAGACAAGAGCTAAAAAGTGGGTTGACTACACCGAAGTGAGTGCCCTTAAAATGATGGTGTTGCCGTTGTTGTATCAGGAGTTTCGTCACCGTCATCTGGCGCATCATTCCGAGCGGGCACAGGCCTTTATACAGTTTGTGGAACAAGGTGGAGAGAGCCTGACTGCGCTGGCGGTATTTCATGTGTTGTCCGAGACATTCTGCCAGACCGGGACAGAGAACCACGAAGCCACTCAGCCGTGGGGATTGGCACAGTTTCCGCCTGAATATCAAGACTATCAGAGTGAGACGGTACAAGCCTTTATTGAGACGCATCAGGAAGCGATTCATTTTCATATGTACTTGCAGTGGATTGCTGACAGCCAGTTGAAAGAAACACAATTAATGGCCCGGGAACGCGGCATGGCGATTGGTTTATATCGGGACTTGGCCGTCGGTGTCAGCAAGAATGGTTGTGATACTTGGGTCGACAGCCATCACCATACACTGGTCAAAGCGGTGAGTGTCGGTGCGCCACCGGATATTTTAGGACCGCTCGGGCAGGACTGGGGACTGCCGCCATTTCATCCGGTTACGCTCCGGGAACAGGCCTATCGCCCTTTTATTGAACTACTCAGAGCCAATATGAAGCATTGTGGCGCGCTGCGGATTGATCATGTGCTGGGGTTATTGAGACTGTGGTGGATACCTCAGGGGAAAACCGCGAAAGAGGGAGCTTATGTCTATTATCCGGTGGAGCATTTGCTGGCGATTCTCGCATTGGAATCACACCGACATCAATGTGCGATCATTGGTGAAGACTTAGGTACCGTTCCGCCGCAAATGGCAGAGATTCTGGCAACCGCAGGGATTCACTCATATAAAGTCTTTTTCTTCGAAAAATCTCAGCAAGGGGTATATACACCGCCGTCAGACTACCCTTATCAGTCGATGACTGCCTTATGTACACACGATATGCCGACGCTGAGAGGGTTCTGGCATGGTTCAGACCTGTCGTTGGGGCAACAACTGGGGCTCTATCCCGATGAGACACAACTCGAACAACTGCGTCATGATCGTGCTCAGATGCGTCAGGGCGTATTGCAGGCTCTGGGGATGTTTAACTCACGGGATGAAGATGGCGCAGGTATTCAGCAAATGGACTGGGCTGAGGAACACCGGGTGATGGATCCATTATTGGGTGAGTTAATCCAGCTGCATGTGGCCTCCGGTCGTTCAGCGTTGGTCAGTATTCAGCTTGAAGATTTACTGGCAATGGATGAGCCGGTCAATGTACCGGGTACCGTTGATCAATATCCCAACTGGCGGAGAAAACTGTCTGCCGATCTAACCACGATTTTCTCGTCGGCGGCAATTCGCAACATGCTGGTTAAGCTTACTCAGATTCGGGCTGCCTGATACGATATCTGAAAAGCTTGAAATATCAAAAAACCGGTTCTCAAACGAGAACCGGTTTTTTTAGATTGGGAGTGATGAATCTCTATCTAAATAGTGACGAATTCATCCCGATGAAGTTCATTTCTATCAACCGTTCATTTCTATCAAACGGATGCGTCATCTGCATCATCATAAATCGTATCGAAATCCACCCCTTTTTCACGATAGAGTCTCGGACAAGCCCGGCCATCACTGTGGAACAGATGACAACGATTGGGTTCAATACCGATGGTATATGAATCACCGACCACCACATCAAGGGTATCCATCGCCCGATAAATCACATTGGCATCCGCGCCTTTCAAATGCAGGTAGATCTGCGTTTCGTAGCCGAGTCTTTCCACAATCTGCACTTTGCCTGATACGGTGAATGCTGCGGATTCGGCACTGATTAAATGCTCAGGACGAATCCCCAAAGACATCCGCTCGCCCGGATGAACCTGATCGCCTTGAACCGGAATCCAGAAGGTCTCACCATTGGGTAATTGCACCATGACTCGTTCCGGTTCCGCGGCTTCGACATTGACGGTCATAAAATTCATTTTCGGTGACCCGATAAAGCCTGCCACAAAGCGATTTTTCGGATAATGATAGAGTGCCAGCGGTTGGCCGACCTGTGCGACGGAACCTAATTGAAGAACAACGATCTTATCCGCCATCGTCATGGCTTCAACCTGATCGTGCGTCACATAAATCATGGTGCAACCGAGCTGGCGCTGTAATTTGGTAATTTCGCTGCGCATGTTGACCCGTAGAGACGCATCGAGATTTGAGAGCGGTTCATCAAGGAGAAACACATTCGGTCTTGAGACCAAAGTTCGGCCAATGGCAACCCGCTGACGCTGGCCGCCGGATAATGCTTTGGGCTGACGGTCCAGTAAGTGGCCGAGCTGGAGGATTTCCGCTGCCTCAACAACGCGTGTGTGGATGGCTTTTTTATCGGCTTTGGCGAGTTTGAGGCCAAACGACATGTTGTCATACAAATTCAGATGCGGATAAAGGGCATAGGACTGAAAAACCATCCCCACACCTCTTTTGGAGGGTTCAATATCATTGACGCGCTGTTCACCAATATATAAATCACCGGAGGTGATATCTTCCAAGCCGGCAATGCAGCGTAGCAGGGTGGATTTCCCACATCCTGACGGGCCGACGAAAACGACAAACTCACCGTCGTTGATTTCCAGATTCACGTCCTTGGAAATCACGACATCATCATAAGCCTTCGATACATTTTTCAGGGTGACACTTGCCATTTCGATCATCCTTAACTCAAATATAGATTTGTGACATGGAAAGGGAGCAGCCATACTCAGTGACTGTACCTTATTATCGGATATTCTTTCACCTTACGCGGTGAGTTGGAAATAGTATGCGTCAAAGGATGGCGCTGTGCATCCTCCTGTCTGTCAATCCTCAGGGCGGACAGCGAAGGATTAGCATTCGGGAAGGGAGGAGGTCGGGGGAGACGCCACCTAGTCAGAAACTGTGCGGAAAAGTGTTATCTATCACATTTTATCTAACTTTTAAGTGATTCGGGTGTGTAGATGTTGATGGGAGTCACGAAAATACCGTTATATCTCAGGGGCGTAGGGCTCAGGATGATGATGGACGCAGCAATATTTTTCATCATATGGCATCACCTCCTACGACAAGTTGAACAATAAGGATAAGCGCATGAAAAAGACCCTACACGCTGTCGCAATTTGCACCTATACAGCTCTGGGCTCGTTGAGTCTGAGTTTAAGCGCACATGCTGCCATTGCGGAAGGACAGCTCACGATATGGATTAATGGAGATAAGGGCTACAACGGTCTGGCGGAAGTTGGCAAAAAATTTGAACAAGATACCGGGATTCCGGTGACCGTGCTCCACCCGGATGCGTTACAGGATAAGTTCCCGCAGACCGCCGCCACCGGTGACGGGCCGGATATTGTTTTTTGGGCACACGACCGGTTTGGCGGGTATGCTGAAGCGGGGTTACTTGCAGAGGTTCATCCGTCCCCTGAACTCAAAGCCAACATGTTCGATTTCACCTGGGACGCTGTCCAATATCATGGCAAATATATCGGCTATCCGATTGCGGTTGAGTCTCTGTCGCTGATTTATAATAAGGATCTGGTGCCTGAGCCGCCCAAAAACTGGGAGGATATCGCCAAACTGAATGACAAGCTGAGCAAACAGGGTAAAAGCGCGATTATGTGGAATCTGAAAGAACCGTACTTCACCTGGCCATTGCTGGCGGCCGATGGCGGGTATGCGTTTAAATTTAGTGATAAGGGCTATGACATCAATGATATCGGAGTCAATAAACCCGGTGTCCGCAAAGCGATGACGTTTTTGAAAGGGCTGGTCGATAGCCACGTCATTTCACCGGATATGGATTACTCCGTATCTGAGTCCGAGTTCACCAAAGGCAAGACAGCCATGACCATCAACGGACCGTGGAGTTGGGGCAATATTGACAAAGCCGGAATTCATTACGGTGTCACCACATTGCCGAAGTTTAATGGTCAAAACTCAAAAGCGTTTGTCGGTGTTCTTTCTGCCGGGATCAGCACCGCTTCACCGAATAAAGATCTCGCGGTTGAGTTTATTGAGCATTATTTATTGACCGATGAAGGGCTGGCAATGGTGAATGCCGATAAACCGCTGGGCGCCGTCGCATTGAAATCTTATCAGCAAAAACTTTCCAGCGATCCGCGCATTGCTGCCACCATGTACAATGCGACATATGGTGAGATTATGCCAAATATACCGCAGATGAATGCATTCTGGAGTTCAATGAAAAATGCCATTATCAATGTGGTTGACGGGCGTCAGTCGGTTGACTCGGCATTGGCTGATGCGCAAAAGCAAATTGCACATTAATGGGAAGCGGGGCAGGTGATACTGAGTCGTCATGATTCATCCGTGACGGGAAGTTGGTTTGGTATCACCTGACCTGAATTAGCTTGATTAGATTTCAGGAAGTTTTATGCAGTTCGTTCAGAAAGCAGACCCCGGCAGTTTGAGTACCGGTCATAAAATCAAGTGGATCAAATGGGTGACCCTGTTTGCGATAGGCAGCCTGAACGGTTATGCCAGTATCATGATGTATGCGCGTGGTGAAATTGCGTTTGCTTTGTTAACCATTGTGCTGACAGCGCTGGCACTCTACATTTTTGGCAGCCGGAAAACCTACGCGCATCGCTATATTTATCCCGGCATTGCCGGCATGATCCTGTTTATTCTGTTTCCGTTGGTTTACACCATCGGACTCTCATTCACCAATTACAGTGCCAAAAATCAGCTTTCGTTGGAACGGGCACAGTCGGTATTACTCGATCAAACCTACCAAAGCGGCCAGAACTATCCTTTTACTCTTTATCGCGAGCAAAATGGCTACCGTCTGGTGGTGCGTGACGGCGAGCAGTTATTGGCGACACCGGCATTTTCATTGGGACGCCATGTGGCGAAACAGTTGGCATTAGCCCCCATTCGGCCACCGCAAGGGTGGACAAAAGAATCACTGAAAACCGTGATTCAACATCGGGATACGCTGGCTGAGCTGAAATTAGTCACGCCACAAGAACAGACTATTCGGATGAATGGGTTGCGGCGATTTTCAGCCATTACCTCTAAGTATCAATTGCTTGATGATGGCGTAACCCTGCGTAATCAGCAAAATGGTGAATTACTCAAGCCCAATATGGAGATCGGTTTTTATCAGCCGGTTGATCAGGATGGCCAGTTTTACCAAGACCCGATTTCTCCCGGATTTATCGTCAAAATCGGGACGGCTAATTTTCAACGGGTGTGGCAGGACGACGGCATTAAAGAACCTTTCATCAGTATTTTTATCTGGACGGTGGCCTTTGCCGCCCTGACCGTCGGGCTGACCCTGATCATTGGCTTGGTACTCGCCAGTGTCGTGCAGTGGGAAGCGCTGCGTGGACGGTCGGTTTATCGCGTGTTGCTGATTTTACCTTATGCGGTGCCGGCTTTTATTTCGATCCTGATTTTTAAAGGATTGTTCAATCAAAGTTTCGGTGAAATCAACATGGTGCTGAATGCGCTGTTCGGTCTGAAACCGGCATGGTTTTCCGATCCCATCATGGCGCGGGTTATGGTTATTGCGGTCAACACTTGGCTGGGTTTTCCCTACATGATGATTTTATGTATGGGATTGCTCAAAGCGATTCCTGAAGATCTCTATGAAGCATCCGCCATTGACGGGGCCGGGCCGTTGTATAATTTTACCAAAATTACCCTGCCATTGATGATTAAACCGCTAACACCGCTGTTGATCGCCAGCTTCGCGTTCAATTTTAATAACTTCGTGATGATTTATCTGCTCACCGGCGGCGGGCCGAATATGATCGGTACAACCGAGCCTGCCGGCTATACGGATTTGTTGGTCAGCTACACCTACCGAATTGCCTTTGAGGGCAGCGGCGGTCGGGACTTCGGTCTGGCCAGTGCGATTGCAACCCTGATTTTCTTACTGGTGGGTGCATTGGCATTAATCAATCTTCGTTTCACGCGCGCAGGACAAGATTAAGGAGGAGTTGCATCATGGCAATGGTTCAAGGAAAAAATTTGAAATACCGGGTCTGGGTAACGCATATTGGCTTATGTTTCTTTCTCTCACTGATTATTTTTCCGATGCTGATGATCGTGGCAATCTCATTACGGGAAGGAAACTTTGCCACAGGGAGCATTATTCCGGAACATCCGTCTTGGGAGCACTGGAAACTGGCATTGGGGTTTGCGGTGACTCATGCAGACGGGAGTGTCACCCCGCCGCCATTTCCGGTTTTGACCTGGTTGTGGAATTCGGTCAAGGTTGCCACAGTCTCCTCGGTGCTGATCGTCGCCTTATCCACCACCTCGGCATACGCATTTGCACGGATGAAATTCGGTGGCAAGAGTCTTATCTTAAAGGCGATGATGATCTTCCAGATGTTCCCGGCCGTGCTGGCGCTGGTGGCGATTTACGCCCTGTTTGATAAATTGGGTCAGTATATTCCTTTCCTTGGTTTGAATACCCATGGCGGACTGATTTTCTCTTATCTGGGCGGTATCGCACTCCATGTCTGGACCATTAAAGGTTATTTTGAAACTATTGATGGTTCGCTGGAAGAGGCCGCAGCCCTCGATGGAGCGACTCCGTGGCAGGCTTTCCGTTTGGTGTTGTTACCGCTGTCGGTGCCGATTCTGGCTGTTGTTTTCATTCTGTCGTTTATTGCCGCAGTCGGTGAAGTCCCGGTGGCATCGCTGCTACTGTCTGATATTAATCAGTACACTCTTGCGGTCGGCATGCAGCAGTATCTGTATCCGCAAAACTACCTGTGGGGGGATTTTGCCGCCGCCGCAGTGTTATCGGCACTGCCGATCACCCTCGTTTTCTTGTTAGCGCAACGCTGGTTAGTCGGTGGTCTGACAGCCGGTGGCGTGAAGGGTTAATGCGGCCACTTTCCCGGTCGGTGGCGGCGCATAGCTGCCCTGACGCGTGGTTTTGACCCGGAGCCTGACCAGGCTTTCGCACAGCGACACCGCACAAGTGACCCCGTCGAGTACCGGGATTGAAAATTGAGCCGATAATTGTTCGGTCAGATCGACTATCCCGGCACAGAGCGGGCAAGCGTTGTGACAACACTGAATTTATTGGCGAGCATCGATGCCACCCGGTAAGCGGCTTCACCAATACCAATCATCGGTTTGTCCGTGATGCAACGAGCCGCGTCCGGACCGGTATCATCGAAACAGGCAGTCACAACCGCATCGAAATTCTCTTGTGCCTGAATCGCCTTATCAATTGAGACCGCGGCCTTCTTCATGGTTGACCAACATTTCGTCGAGCCACCGGAAGGCCGCACTTGGATGACGGGTTAGACTTGTTCTGAACTCAATACCATGGTTTCGCTGGCTTTGGCACGTTGAGATTTGGTGGCAAGAAAATAGAGATAGCCGACAAACATCATGGTCGCGAACAACAAGGCGATAATGAGATTAAACCAGATCATGGCGATCAGGCAGATCACGGATAAAACCAAGGCAATGGCAGGAATGACCGGATATCCCGGAGCCCGGTAGCTGCGCACCATTTGTGGTTCACTCTGACGCAATTTAAACAGACTGAGCATACTCATGATATACATCACAATTGCACCGAAAACCGCCATGGTGATCATCGCTGCGGTTAAACTCATCCCTTGCAGATTAATGACACCGTCACTGAAAATAGCAATGATACCAATAATGCCACCGGTGATGATCGCACGTTGCGGTGTTTTGAATGCCGATAGTTTTGCCAGACCTGCGGGCATGTAACCGGCACGGGCGAGAGCAAAAAACTGGCGCGAATAGCCGAGAATAATGCCGTGGAAACTGGCAATCAGGCCAAACAGGCCAATCCAGACCAACATATGCAGCCAGGTGGAGTTATCGCCGACAATCATTTTCATCGCTTGTGGCAGCGGGTCATTAATCCCTGACAGTGCCTGCCAGTTTCCTGCGCCACCTGCAAATATCATCACACCAATCGCCAACACAACCAGCGTCAAAATCCCGGAGATATAGGCGACAGGAATGGTTCGTTTCGGATCTTTTGCCTCTTCAGCAGCCATGGCCGCGCCCTCAATGGCGAGAAAAAACCAGATCGCAAACGGAATTGCTGCGAAGACGCCGGTGATAGCATGGAAACCAAAGGTATCACTGCCGGCCCAGCCGTTGGCGGTGAAATTCGCCATACTGAATCCGGGAGCGACGACGCCCATAAACACCAACAATTCAATCACCGCTAAAATGGTTACAAATAATTCAAAAGTTGCGGCAAGTTTGACGCCCAGACAGTTCAGGCCCATGAAAACAATGTAAGCGCCGACGGCGGCATATTTCGGATCCAAACCGGGATACTGGACATTGAGATAAGCACCGATTGCCATCGCAATCGCAGGCGGGGCGAAAACAAATTCAATTAACGTGGCATAACCGGCAATTAAACCGCCGATTTCACCGAAAGCGCGACGGCTGTAGGCAAACGGCCCGCCAGCGTGTGGAATCGCAGCGGTCAGTTCAGTAAAGCTAAAAATAAAACAGGTATACATGATAGCAATTAAGGCTGTCGTGATGAGGAACCCGAGTGTTCCGGCAACGCCCCAGCCATAGCTCCAGCCAAAATATTCACCGGAGATCACAAGTCCGACCGCAATTCCCCACAGGTGAATTGTGCCCAGCGTTGGTTTCAATTTTTCGGTCATGATTGTCCTCCATTCATTTCATTCCATGACGATGAGATCCTTTCCCAACATCCATGTTTTCAACAATATGACAGACGTCCAATGCTTAAAGTGTGCCTGAATGGCTTTGCTGGCGTGAAAGCGAGCGGCGAAATGGCTGTTGGGGTATGAGCGTAGAGGGTGTCGATTTCGTCAGACGAGGATGGCTGGTCGTTCAGTAAGGATCATATGATACAAAACTGTCAATATTCTGAGATTGTGATAGAACGCGTTGCGACTGAAAAAGCCCCGGAAGATCAGTGAAGAGAGTGGCCGTGGACAGCGCGATTTGCTCAATGATTGTGCATGAAGAACTGTTTTTGTGCGTTTTTTTCGGTGCATGATTCGTGAATATCAGGTCATCGTCAAGCAGGGCACAGAGTTGTGCCCGGCATGAAGATCGTCATTGAAGCCGTATCTGAGTCAGCGCTTGAAACAGGGCTTTTTTATCTGCGTCAATGAGGTATTTCGAATTGAGGGTCGTTTTAAATGTGGCATAGTCGCTTGCGGAGAAACGCCCGCCGTCGCGCAGATACTCAGCAATATCGGTATTAATTTGGTTGCCGAGTTTGATCAGCGCAGGGCGAATCACCGTTTTTAAGTCTCTGGGTTGAGCGGTCGTCGGCTGGCTTAATAAATCAGCACGATAGCGATACTGTATGGCTTTGGCGGCTGAGATCTGTGCTTTAAAAAATCCGACCACACTCTGTTTGTCCAATCCTTTTTGCGCTGCGGACTGACTTGCTTTGTCAATCACAACCACTTCACGCTCAATATCTTCAATCGGTTTTCTATGGATGGCTTTGTACAAGGCTACATCTTCCATATAACTGAGTCGCTGGTCGATGGTTGAAAAAATCTCCGCAGGTGTCGGGGCTGCGAATACATTGAATGATAACAATGCCACGACCAGTACGGTTATCGTTTTAAACATAACTACCTCATATTTTATGAATAAGATTGATTATCATAGAGTTATTTGTCGTTGGCGCAATAGATTTCATGACTGGCGTTGAGGAAGGAGGTTGCGTCTTCAGCCGCAGCATCATCGTTTTTACTTTGCCAGCCTTCGGTATCATAATATGACGCACCATTTGCCGAAATAGATAGCGAATCGGAGTTATGCGTGTTTTTTATTAATATCCAGTTGTGGGTTTGAAGCCAGTATTTTGATATAGGTGTAGTGCTCAACTTGTGGATCAAAACGATTGATACAGGTTTCAATACGCTGATATCCGTTATTTTCGTAGTACTGGTAGCTGCAATTAGTATCGGTATGCAGTGAGTAACCTTTCGCATTCAGGTTTGACAGATACTTTTCAAATGCATGAATTAAGGTTGTACCGATTTGATGACGGCGGTATTTTTTGTCGACACAAAAAAACAGTAGTTTACTATCACAATCATGTTCAACCGTTTGACTGAGTAGTTTTTGTTGTTTCAGGTCGCTAAGCACTTGTTGTCCAGATGCCGTTGTTTGTAACGTTGCTTTCGCTTTTTTTACAGCCGCTTCGTAGTCAAACTCTACGGCTTTTTCATTAGTGAGCGTGGTTGAGCCGAGTATGATTCCACATATCTTTTCGTCATGTTCTGCTATCTCAATAAAAGTGCTGCTCTTAAAATCATTGGCAATATAAATGGTTGCTAGGTGGGCGAGAGCATCTTTATCTCTTACAGAAGTGAATACGCTAAGATCTATATTGGTTGCCAAAATGTCGGTAATGGTCTCGAAGTCCTGCTGAGATGCTTTGCGGTAATGAACATGCATCATTTTTTAACCTGCTTTTGTCGTTTGTTTCAATCTAGAATAGTCAACTTACCTGTTTCTGCGATAATTTTTCCACCATCCCGAATCAGTGAATGGATTTGGCCTGAGTTGAAGTTAAGGTGTTGTGTCACTCCTAAACCACTTTCTTCTACCCAACTAACAAGAAATTCATTCAGGGTCAAATTGATAACCGTCGCTTGCTCTGTGACTTCCACACCGGCATCTTTGCCTGTCATTGACAGACCATTAATCGACTTCCATACAACCGTTTTGTCATCCAGATATCTATTTTCAAATGAGAATTCAGGGTAGTCAATTTGAAATCTCAACCCTGATAGTTGAGTTAATTGAAGGTTCATTATATATATTCCTAAAAGAGTCAGCCTATTGTTGACTGACTCTTAAGTACGAATTAAGCCTGAGTTACCATTCCATTTCGCCAGTGTTTACTTGGCTGCCGAGTTCTAAGTCACTTTCACCTGGTAGTGATGGGTAAGCTTCTTTCATGATAGAAATGACTTTTTGTGACTTTTTCGTTTCTAGTTTGTCTGCCTGAGATAGTGCAGATTCGAATGTTTTCAGATAGTTGATGGTAAAATCAATAGCTTCATCTTTTTCCGGTGCATCACCTAAATAGTGGGCAGGGATAACCAGCTCCGGCTGTAGTGATTTCATTTTTTCCAGTGATTGAACCCAAGCTCCACGAGCTTGTTTAGTTTGCGTATCTGCGGTCCAAACATGCATACCAGATGTTAACGATACACCACCAAAGACTGTTTTTAGCGATGGAATCCACATATAAGCCTGATATGTGCCCATCTCTTTAACTTCGATATTATGGCCTTCGAGTGAGATTGTGGTTTGATTTGATGGTTGAGGAACAAATAGCTCAGTTGGTGCATTTTCACCAAGGATCGGTCCCCAATATTTCAATTTTGCATCTTTGGTATTCTGAATATGCTCGACGATTGAAGGGCTTGAAACTACTTTGACCTCAGGGAAAGCTTTTAATAGCGGTTGCAGACCAAAATAGTAGTCAGGGTCACCGGCAGTGATATAGATCATGGTTAATGTTTTGTTGCTTTTCTTGATCGTATCAGCCAGTGCCTGACCGTCACTGACGCTGAATTGAGCATCAAATAAAATAGCATCTTTTTGCCCGCTCACTAATGTAGAAGTGACTGGAAAAATAGCGTCTTTGCCGGGCTTATATTGCTGTAACGTTAGATCCGAAGACAGAGCCTGGCCTGATAGAAGTAGTGCGCCGGCAGTTAGTGTTGTTGTTAACTTTTTCATCAGTGACCCTTACTTATATTTGGTTGTAGAAAACACGTAATACTCGCGTTCGTTCAGTTCAATAAAATCTATTGTATTGATTTATAATTGGTGCAAATACCCTATAATTCGGTGATTACTGTTTCATTTATCGATCTAATTAGATGAGGTTATATGGATAGGCTTACGGCATTACACGTGTTTTCAACGATTGTTGAGCAAGGAAGCTTAAGTGGTGCTGCCGACAAATTAGACATTTCCCGGGCAAAAGTATCTCGCTATCTTGCAGAATTGGAGAGCTGGATGGACACGCGTTTATTACACCGTACAACGAGACGCCTTAGTTTGACGTCGGCCGGAGAAGAAACGTTAAATGTTGCTCACCAGTTATTAGGGATGACAGAAACTTTGGAGAATATCCGTAGCCAGAATTCCACTGAATTAAAAGGGCAATTAAGACTAACAACCAGTTTATCTCTGGTTGACAGTTTGCTGATCGATGCGGTTGGTAAGTTTATGGAGAAATGGCCACAAACTTCTGTTGATATTCTTACCACTGATAATTCGGTTAATTTGGTTGAATCCCGTATCGATCTGGCGATTCGTATTACCAATGATTTAGAGCCAAATGTCGTAGCAAAACGCATTGGAGAATGCCGATCGGTTGTTTGCGCTTCGCCAGAATATATTCAGAAAAGAGGCAAACCGACCGATGTACAATCGCTGGTCTATTTCAACTGTTTATCCTTTGCTTACTATGGACGAGCAGCGTGGGTTTTTGATGGCCCCAACGGGCCAGAGTCTGTAGCGATATCTGGAACGATTAGTTCTAATCTCTCTGAAGTATTGTTGATTGCAACATTAAAAGGACATGGGATTAGTTTACAGCCTGTAGCTACTGCGAAACCTCTGATAGCACGCGGCCAGTTGGTGGAACTGCTGACGGAATGGAAGCCTAAATCGTTAGGAGTTTATATCGTGTATGCAAATCGCAAACAAATTACACCTTTGCAACGAGGCTTTATTGATTTTCTTGTAGAAGAAATAGCGTCATCGCCCCACTGGTAAGTTAAATCTATCGAGCGTTTGGTTCCTCTTGCCAAGATGCAAGCGTAACCAGAAGATCTTTTTTTGTTTGACGGAGTCGCACGTTGTCCAGAACCGGCTTTTACAGGCGTCCTGCCCGGAAAAGCCTAACCATTCTTCCTTGAATGGTTTTCTTGGTTTGGTGGTTGATTTGAGTGAAGTGAAACATGTTTAAAGCGAAGCTAAATTGACTGATGTAATCAGGTCAAATGGGGTAGAAACCGTAACAGTCAAATATATTGATAACACGTCTAGTTTACTGCTGTTGCAGCGTTATGTTTTTCTCTGGTTTATCAAGCTATAATACCCAAGATCAATGTCGTCGTTTAAGGTGCAAAAAGATGAATAGTAAAGTTGAAGCTTATGGTGTTCAAGCAGTTAAAAGGCCAAAGATTAAGGCGACGAAGCAGCTAGATTTGTCTGGTGACTATGGTCGTCAAATCGTAAAGTCTGAGACAAAATTAGCACTAAGGACTCATCCGAAGACTTTTGAAAAATTGGCTGATATGTAATGGATATAATTTGCTTTCCTTTTGAGCGTGTTATTGAAATTAATGCGTTGATCTTGTCAACCGAGCCGGGTATGAAAGGGGCTGTTGATATTCCAAAGTTGCAAGGTGCCTTAAGTCGTATTGACAATGCAATTGTTTATCAGGGATTAGATGATGTATTTGAAATTGCGGCAAAATATACAGCCTCTATTGCAGTTTCTCATGCTTGCCCTGATGCCAATAAGCGAACTGGTCTAGCTGTTGCTTTGGAATACCTTTCTCTAAATGACTACGAAATTACCGAAGATAATGATCTTTTAGCAGACGCAGTTCGTGACTTAGTTATCCAAGAAATTAGTGAGATTGATTTTGCCGACGTGCTGTATGCTCAGTATCTAAAGGGGCGATAATTATCACAACTACAAATAGCGCTACTCCTTTGAATTGCATCGCATTTTTTCTCAAGGCACAATGTAAAACGAGTGGCGATGGTGTTCTTTGTCAGCCGCTTCTTTTATGCTAGCGCTATTCATCCACAACGAGCCTCAATACTGCGATTATGAAAACATCTCTCGATCATCTGCCCGAATATAAACAGCGTGAGCTGGCGGATATCTCAACGATTCTGCGCGATACACTGGAAGATTACTTGCAAGGCAAACAGGGCAGTAAGAGTGAGTTTCGCATTCTAAAAATTATTCTGTTCGGCAGCCATGCCAAAGGCAGTTGGGTCAAGGATCCGGTCAATGGTTATATCAGCGATTACGATATTCTGGTGATCGTCAATAAAGCTGCCTTGGTGGAGGATTATGTAGTCTGGCAGCGGGCTGAAGAGCAAATTGATCGCAAAGTGAAATCGGCACCGTTGGGTTTGATTGTTCACGATTTAAAGGAAGTAAACGAGCGGTTGCAACAAGGCCACTATTTTTTTAAGGATATCCGCGAAGAGGGGATCGAACTGTTTGCCGCGACGCCGAAACCGTTAGCGATGCCGGGGGATTTGACTGAGGAAGAGCTGCGAGAGATAGCCCGTAAGCATTATGAGCAGTGGTTCAGTAGCGCTTCCCATTCACTGAAGAAATTTTATTTTTCCTTGAAGGAGCTGACTTTGAATGAAGCTTCTTTCGATCTTCATCAGGCAACAGAACGTCTTTTGGCCTGTACATTACTCACTTGTACCAACTACTTGCCGAAGTCTCACAATATCGAGAAACTCGGTAATTTGTGTGCGCAGATTGATCCGGCCTTTGCTGAGATTTTCCCGATGGACAACAAATTCCACCGCCGTAGTTTTCGGCGTCTGCAACGGGCGTATGTTGATGCGCGTTATTCTGCGCACTACGAAATCACCGAAGAAGAGTTGAATTATTTGGTGGCAGAGGTGCAGCGGTTGCAGGCATTAACCGAAGAGGTTTGTCGGGGGAGAATAGGGGATTGAGTGATCGTTGTATTTTGATTCTCTCAGTATCCGGCTCCTAAATTTGACGCACAATTACGTCTTGCGGTTTCAGAGACATCGGTGTTTTGTGCGCCAGTTACTCTTGCAGAGATGCAAGCGTAACCAGAAAATCTTTTTTGTTTGGCTTGGTCGCATGTTGTCCAGAACCAGCTTTTACGGGCGTCCTGCCCGGAAAAGCCTAACCATTCATCCGTGAATGGTTTTCTTTGTTTGGTGGTTGATTTGAATAGCGTGAAACATTGAATCAACAAAGCTCAATTGATCGATGCTCTCAGGGTGAAAAATCATGGACGATTTTTCAGGATTGCTTGAGCAGGATGCGAATCAATCCGCCCCTGATTACGCGTGCTGAACTTAAACCTAGGCCTTTTGGGGTACTTTTTCGGCCTTGAAAAAGTACCTGGGGCGCTTTCGGAGATGGCAATGAGATCGAAGAAAGTTATTACGTCCCAAACTCAGCATCATCCTCTTACTTTTTCAGCCTCCGGCGTGGCAGTTTGACGCACAATTTCTTTCTGCGGTTTCAGCGGCATTTGTGCCCAGTGCGCCAGTTACTCTTGCCAAGATGCAAGCGTAACCAGAAGATCTTTTTTGTTTTGATTGAAGAGGTTTCAGCGGATCAATACTCTACCCATCATTTTCACTTTCCTAGCCTCCGGCTCCCAAATTTGACGCACAATCAGCGTCAGTGATTTCAGAGACATCGGTGCTCAGTGCGCCAGTTACTCTTGCAGAGATGCAAGCGTAACCAGAAAATCTTTTTTGTTTGGCTTGATCAAACGCTTTCCAGAACCAGCTTTTACGGGCGTCCTGCCCGGAAAAGCCTAACCATTCATCCGTGAATGGTTTTCTTTGTTGAGTGGTGGATTTGAGTTGGGTGAAACACTGAATCAATAAAGTTAAATTGATCGATGATCTCAGGGTAAAATTCACGGATGAATTTTCAGGATTGCTTGAGCAGGATGCGAATCAATCCAACCCTGATTACGCGCGCTGAACTCAAAAAAGATGCTTTTGGTTCCTTTTGCATCCATCAAAAGGAACTGGGGCGCAGTCGGAGATGGCAATGAGAGCGAGGAACGGGATTGCGCACCAAACCAACAGATTTACTATTGAACACACCAAGCTACAATTTAATCACCTCAACCGAGCCTCCCTGTTACCCCCATTCCAAAAATATCCACTCCCCATCAAAACCCCAAATTTAAACATGTTTTATAAATCCATTTGAGTATAATTGTGGATTCATATGAAAATAACTTTATCAATAAGCATCCATCGATAAAAACAATCACGGCTCAGTCAACAACGTCAATGAACTATCAAACCACTCAAATCTATAATCTGATGCGTTATGAATTTGCTCAAGTTGAAGGGGATTTTGCCTCCTTACGTGAGTCAGATGTGAAATCTGTCATGCCTGCTGGAATGCGCTTTGCTGATTTTCTTGAACAGCTGCGTAGCGGTCATCAGGTATTGCTGACTGATGTACCATCGATTCCTTTGCTGATTCGAGATCGGGATGAATGGGGCAATTCATACTGGCGAGTCAATCCTGCGGTTGAGCCTCATCTCGACTTGCTGGCTAACAAGGCTTATACCGGCAGAGTTGAATTGGTCAATCATGGCATTGGTTCATCTTATTCCGGCAGTGTGAATGCCTCTGTGTATACCGAGCCTTATGTCGAACGCGAACCTGTGAAACTCACTTTAGCAGAGCGGCTGGTCAGGCAGCGTCAAGAGCAACTACGGGAGCTGGATAAAATCCCACTGCCTTCATCTGCATGGCAAAACGCATTTAACAAGCCCCCCGTCAAACCCTCCCGTTTTGCCAAATCTGCGCTGGTGCCGAGCGGTACGTGTGACATCGGTACACAAAGAGAGTCGCTTTCTGCGCTGGGGGATTATGCGGCTTATACACTTGCCGTCGGGCAGGGGATCAGTACCGTTTCTGAAGAGGCTTTTTTAACGCGTATTGGCGGTGCAGCGCTGGCAGAACTGCCGGGAATGGCGATTAAAATTATCGGGCGAGCTGGCATTCTGGCTGCATTTGTGCCGAACAAATTAGCGGACAGTACGCTCTACAGCGCTGCTGATATGAGTAATAAAGACACGGTTGAAACCAATATTCGCTTAGGGTTCAATGCTGATAATCGGATTTACGGCTATCACGTCAATGGGACGGATATCCCTAAGCGTGAAGTAAAACGGGTTGGTGAGCGGTTTGCTGTTGAGTTAGAGCCGGATGTCATCATTGAATGGGTGCCGATCAGCGGAGATTTTGGCGGTAAACCGATCCTTGTCAATCCCATCCCGGAGATGGAAAAGTTCGATATCTGGATTCATCCGCAAGCGGAGCAAGGGCAAGAATTTGACGACACCTACATCACGCCAATTGCTGATGCGGATCTGCAAGACTATATTCTGACCTTTCCGGCAGAGACTGGGTTACCGCCGTTGTATGTGGTGTATAGTGAAGATGCTTATTCAGCAGGATTTAAAACAACGCTTTCACCCGATTCATATCCGGGGGTCTCACGGGCTAGACATTTTCAAGAAGCCAATGAAAATTTATTGCAACAAATGGAGAAAGATCCCGAATTTGCAGAAAAAATGAGATCATTAGGCATTCACTTGGAGAGAACACCAACAGGGTTAGCGCCACGTAGACCGCCCGACGGCTGGACTTGGCATCATGAAATCGGGGAAGGGGAAATGATTTTGGTTCCTCGTTCTCAGCATACAATAGGGAGTGAAGAATGGGATGTTCTTCATCCAAAGAATAAAGGGGGTTACGCAATATGGGGAAAATGAGATGACATTGAATGAAATCATACAAAATATCGATGCCTTTGATTCTGAACATACAATATACATTGATAGCAACTGGAATTCGGATTCAGAAGCCATTGTTTGTAATGAGCCTAGTGATGGGCAAGCGCCAGAGGGATATGAATATTTTTTAGAAGTTTTTCTGGTGCAAGAGATTATGAAGGATTTAGGGACATCATCGATTGATAGAATTATTGCATACGCTCAGAATGATGCTTAAAAACCTCTGCACTGAAAAATAGACCTGTGAAGAAATCATTCCCTCGTTCACAAGACTCGAACTGAAATAAGGAAAGCTATTCGCTACTCCTTTGAATTGCATCGCATTTTTCTCAAGGAACAATGTAAAACGAATGGTGATGGTGTTCTTTGTCAGCTGCTTCTTTTATGCTAGCGCTATTCATCCACAACGAGCCTCAATACTGCGATTATGAAAACATCCCTCGACCATCTGCCTGAATACAAACAGCGTGAGCTGGCGGACATCTCAACGATTCTGCGCGATACACTGGAAGATTACCTGCAAGGCAAACAGGGTAGTAAGAGTGAGTTTCGCATTCTGAAAATCATTTTGTTCGGCAGCCATGCCAAAGGCACATGGGTCAAGGATCCGGTCAATGGTTATATCAGCGATTACGATATTCTGGTGATCGTTAATAAAGCCGCCTTGGTGGAGGATTATGTAGTCTGGCAGCGGGCCGAAGAGCAAATTGATCGCAAAGTGAAATCGGCACCGTTGGGTTTGATTGTTCACGATTTAAAGGAAGTGAACGAGCGGTTGCAACAGAGTCACTATTTTTTTAAGGATATCCGCGAAGAGGGGATCGAACTGTTTGCCGCGACGCCGAAACCGTTAGCGATGCCGGGGGATTTGACTGAGGAAGAGCTGCGAGAGATAGCCCGTAAGCATTATGAACACTGGTTTAAGCGTTCATGCAGCGGATTAAAAATGTTTCATTTCGCGTTTGAAAAATCAATGATTCACGATGCCGCTTTTACACTTCATCAAGTCACAGAAAAACTCTTTGCCTGTACATTGCTCACTTGTACCAACTACCTGCCGAAGTCTCACAATATCGAGAAACTCGGTAATTTGTGTGCGCAGATTGATCCGGCCTTTGCTGAGATTTTCCCGATGGACAACAAATTTCACCGCCGTAGTTTTCGGCGTCTGCAACGGGCGTATGTTGATGCGCGTTATTCTGCGCACTACGAAATTACTGAAGAAGAGTTGAATTATTTGGTGGCAGAGGTGCAGCGGTTGCAGGCATTAACCGAACAGGTTTGTCGGGGGAGAATAGGGGATTGAGGGCTGTCGTTTGATTCGTAGCTTTTGGCATTGGAATGTGACGCACAATTACGTTTTTCGGTTTCAGAGGCATCGGTGCCCAGTGCGCCAGTTACTCTTGCAGAGATGCAAGCGTAACCAGAAGATCTTTTTTGTTTGGCTTGGTCGCGGGTTGTCCAGAACCAGCTTTTACGGGCGTCCTGCCCGGAAAAGCCTAACCATTCTTCCTTGAATGGTTTTCTTGGTTGGGTGGTTTGTTTGAGTGAAGTGAAACATGTTTAAAACGAAGCTAAATTGATCGATGCTCTCAGGGTAAAATTCACGGGTGAATTTTAAGCTTTTCGTGAGCAGGAGCGAATAAAAGCGCCCCTGATTACGCACACCGAACCCAAAAAGATGCTTTTGGTTCCTTTTGCATCCATCAAAAGGAACTGGGGCGCTTTCGGAGATGCTAATGAAATTGCGGAGTCTGATTGCGCACCAAACCAACAGATTTACTATTGGTTACACCAAACCACAATTTAATCATTTCAAGCTGGCTTCCCTGTTACCTTGTTTGTTACGGTTGGTTGAACTATTATTTGTACGTAATTATGTACAAATAGAGGCTTTTGCAATGAAACGTATTCGCTTTGACCAAGACATCAAACCGTTATCTGAATTTCGTTCAGGTGTGGCTTCGTTTATCAAACAAATCAATGAGACTCGGCGTCCGTTGGTGATTACTCAAAGGGGCAAGGGGGTTGCTGTGGTTCTGGATGTAGAAGAATATGAAGCAATGCAAGAAAAAATAGAATTACTTGAAGAAATGCGAGCGGCAGAAGCACAACTTGCTTCAGGTATGGGAGTTTCCAACGAAGACGCTCGGGCTAATGTACTGGAACGTATTAAAAAATGAATGTGGTTTGGGCGCCATTCGCTTTTCTTATCTTTCAAGCCTCCGGCTCCCTAATTTGACGCACAATTGCGTTCCTCAATTTCAGAGACATCGGTGCTCAGTGCGCCAGTTCATCTTTCAGAGATGAAAGACGAACCAGAAAATCTTTTTTTGTTTGGCTTGGTCGTGCGCTTTCCAGAACCAGCTTTTACGGGCGTCCTGCCCGGAAAAGCCTAACCATTCTTCCTTGAATGGTTTTCTTCGGTGGGTGGTTGATTTGAGTTGGGTGAAATCTTTTTAAAAAGCCAACTTGATTGATGTGCTCAGGGTAAAATTCAGGGATGAATTTTAAGCTTTTCGTGAGCAGGAGCGAATAAAAGCGTCCCTGATTACGTGCGCTGAACTCAAAAAAGATGCTTTTGGTTCCTTTTGCATCGATCAAAAGGAACTGGGGCTCGTTCGAGGATGCTAATGAAATCGAAGAGCGGGATTGCGCACCAAACCAACAGCGTTACTGCTTCGTGTACCAAACCTCTTCATCACACCTTACTGATTGTTTAAACACTGCAATTTCTTGCAAACCTTACCTATATCAAAGAATGTCATATCTGTGTCAATTTTTTCTGGATGTTTGCTGTAACCTATTCAATGCTATGTAGCGTGTTTAGGTGCTTATTCGAGATATATGATAAGAGGACGTATGGTGGTAGCGTGGGTGAATCAGTTGTGCGCAAGTTAGAGACGGCACAGAGATGTAATTTCTGCTTGGTATGATGTTTTACTGATATTTTTCATACGTGTTTTCATAAGATTATGTGAAGGATTGTATTGGATGACAGCAGGTTAGAGTAGTTCTATATAATAAATTGTTAGCACTCAGTATGGAGCAAGGATGAATATCGTAACTGTATTAAACACCATCGTGTTGATAGCTTCTCTACTATGGCTTGCTTTCGAACCAGGGTTTGAGCCATTTATTGTTGCGATTACAGCTATTTTGACATTGATAGGGCTTTTGATTAAGTCATCCAACTCTAATAAGAAAGAAGTTGTAGTTGAAAGTGATTGTCAAAAAAGCGTAAAGGTTGAGTCTGATATTAAAAAGCCTACTGAAGTTGAGCTAGTGGCTTCTAGATTTAGGGAATCACTAGAGCTAATGAATGAAGGAAACTCGAATTCTCCTTTTACGATTGCAAAGCTTGCTCAACTAATGAAACTACATAAAATAGGTGAGCTTGAGAGGGTATTCAATGCGGAAGAGGAGCCTTCATTTGAGTTTATTGCTCACTTCTGTAATACGTTCGGAATAAGTAAAAACTGGCTAATCCACGGTCAAGGAACACCCTATAACAATCCAGAACAAACAAACTTTGACCCTCTCGAATATTATTCGGGGATAGAGAAAGAAAAACCAAATAGAATCTATTTCATCATGAATAACTCCGAAGTCGGTGAGGTTTTTATTCTACTAGAGCTATCGGATTGCAAATACAAGATATTACAAAGAATTTGGCATGTTAGTAGTCATGTTGGCGGTGGTGGGCGGAGCCAGATATATGGTCTATATAAATTAATTAGAAAGCTTAAGAAAAATGGTTACAGCTTAAAGTGTGGTGGCCGCATTCTAGAGCCAGATATATTTGAAAAACTATTCTCTGGCAAAGTTTTTCCTGAATTTGTACTGTCAAGACCCTCATTTGAAAATCCTTGGTGGGATGATTTTACTGATGTCTATGGAAAGTACCCGATTTCTTCAAACTACGAGGAATGGTATGGAAAAGGGTTCTTATATGCGCAATCAGTGGTGAGGGAGAAGCTAGAGGCTGAAAATGCTAACAAGTCAATGCAGCAGACCGCTAACGCGGCAGCTGATTGAGACGTTAAAAACCATGGGAGGATTTCATGGGACGTAAATTTATTTCACAAATTAAGCAAAGCAAGGATGAAATGTTTGATGCTTTAGTACATAACGCAATCGATTTTTTAGATTCATCAATGGATAATTTAAATAAAAGACCAAAAAATTCAATAGTGGACTTTTATTCTTCGATAGAGTTATTTCTTAAAGCTCGCTTAATGAAAGAACATTGGACATTAATTCTTAGCGATCCAAAAATAGGAAATTTAGATAGCTTTCAGGTTGGGGATTTTCATTCTGTATTTTTGAATGATGCAATACAACGCATGAAAAACATATTAAAAGAGCCTCTGCCTGATAAAGCTGTCAATGCTTTTACAGCTTTAGGTGAACATAGAAATCAAATAGTTCATTTTGCACATACGCGTTATAATGATATTGATGCTACTAAAGCAAGTGTTGTTGTCGAGCAATGGAGTTCATGGCACTATCTACATGAGTTACTTATAAATACATGGTCGACATTATTTAATGGTTATAATGATGAAATTGAACGTATTCATCAAAAAATAATGAGACAGAAAGAGTTTATTGTTACTCGTTTTAGGGAAATATCTCCAGAAATCGAGAGAAAGAAAAAACAAGGGGATGAAATTGCAACTTGTTTTCATTGCAGCATGGATTCGGCGGTAATCACTAAAAAAAATTCTTGGGGTTACGATTATGAATGTATGGTTTGTGGTGTTAAAGATCTTTTGATTAAAAAAACGGCAGCAACAATTCCATGTCAGCATTGTGGACAAGAATTTGAGTTTTTTGATAAGAAATTAACCAAATGTCCGTACTGTGGCGGTGAAATCGATGATGATTATGTTTATTCTGAGTGTAAAAAACGCTACTCACAAGGCGATGACAGTCATGAGGAAGGTGAATGGATTGCCTATTGTCACGAATGTGAAGGAGAGAAGCCTACAGTCTTCTTTATTGACGGGCTGTGGAGTTGTATAAATTGTTTTGACAGAGGTTGGGCTGCTTTAATTTGCCCTCACTGTGACGAATTTGTTACTGGGGATGTAGAAAAAATTGAATATTTTGCCTGTGTTCGATGTGAAGATTCGGTTAGAGCAGATATCAAGAAAAATGGTTTT
>NZ_JCARSY010000023.1:0-65924 GCF_059641415.1 Vibrio rubrogenes | reverse complement strand
GCATACTGCACCCACTCTTTCACTTTGTCTTGTTTGACGACCGGATCGGAGAGCCCGTGAATCGTGGTGATTGGACAAAGTAACGGGGCAATATCTCGTCGGATATAATTGTCATTCAGCGCAAGATCAGAGCGAATGATCGGCAAAAGAAGTTCTAGTAGTTCAGGATGTTCCAGCACTTCATTTTTTATCCCTCCCATCTCTTGTAGTAACGCGATAAGTTCTTGTTCTGAAAGATTACTTTTGAGTTGAGATTCTCCTCGCAGATGAGGCGCATGACTGGCAGAAATCACTAAATTTTGTGGTAGAGGAAGGTCGGGGATTTGTTGAATTTTTAACGCGAGTTCGTAGGCAACAAGGCCTCCTAAACTGTGGCCAAATAGATGGTAAGGCTCATGGGAAGGGAGGATAGTCCTGAGTTGTTGAATCAGGTCATCGACCAGAACTGGAATACTCGTCGGCAACGGTTCAGTAAACCGTCGTCCCCTGCCTGGGTATTCAGGGCAGTAAAGCGTGATATTGTGTGCTGCGAGCAGTGGCTTCCAGTCGGAATATAGTGAAGATGAGCTACCGGAAGAGGGTAGACATATCAGTGTTGCCATGTGATTTCCCAAAATGATTTAATAAAGCGTCTGTCCTGCCAAGTAGTCCTGCCAAGTAAAGACAGCCAGTATCTGTCCCCTTAACTTTCTGGCGACTGTCCCGCTAATTATCCAAAACGAAAGAAAGGCCGTCTGTCCCCCAAACGGCCTTCTCAAACAAAGCTCTCTTGATCAGAACTTATAACTCGCTTTCAGAGATACCGTTCTGGGTGACCCCAGATACACGGCATTCTGTGATGAATCTGAAGATGAAGCGTAGTAGTCTTTGTCGAACAAGTTGGCGACATTCAGTTGTACACGCAGCTTTTTATCGGCAAATGCTGGTTGATACCAAGCGGTTATATTCACCAGCGTATACGCATCGAGTGTATAATCATAGCCTTTACGTCGGTTACCTGCGCGTTCCCCGACATAAACGACGCCTGTCCCTGCACCCCATTTTTCGTTGATATCATAGAACAACCACGTGCTGGCATTGTGATCTGGTACGTTAACTGGTTTGGCGATTGTCTCTGGTGCATTGACAAACTCGACATCGGTGTAACCGTAAGAGAAGATGGCTGTGAGTTGTTCGGTAATGGTGTAATCACCGTCAATTTCAAAACCGCGACTACGCTGTTTATACACATCGTAGCTACCGGTGACATCACCCTCATACGCGACATTATCCAAATCAATTCGATAAGTTGAGAGCGTTAGGTTGAGTTTTTTATCCAACAGGGCCAGCTTCGTACCAACTTCATATTGGGTCCCTTTCTGAGAATCCACCCAATGATTCGCTACCGAATCATATTTATTATTCGGCATATAGGATGTTGCGACATTTGAGAATCCCGAAACATTGTCGGTGAACTGGTATAAAGCGCCTAACTGACCACTTACATTGGTCTCATAAGGTGTCTTTGTATCACTATCTTCTAACGTTGTCAGTGATGAGACTGCGGACTGCAATGTGTCATCATAGTTTAATGTATATTTACGTGAATAACGGTCAGCACGCAGGCCGGCAACAAAGTGCCAGTTACCGTATTCAATCAGATCATTCAGGTAAATTCCATACTCAGTTAATGTCTGGGATTCATCTTGGATCTTAAACATGTCATTGGGGTTGGAAACATCGGTAAAATTGTCTGAATTATAGTCGTAAGCACCACTATTCGGATCAGAGGTTCCCAAAAAAACTCCTGAATATGCAGTGGTTAATGTATTTAAACCACTCCAACTGGCCGAGACGCTGGTTGCTTTATCTTCTTTGTAACGGGTTACATCAATTCCCGTGGTGATTTGATGGTATGTCTGACCGATATCAAATGTCAGTTGGTTCTCCCAAGAGATCACATCGGTGCGGCTTGAAGTATTCTCTCCACTGATATAACGGTTGATTGTCCCGTCGAAAACGTTCTTGTTCTGATCTTGGCCATAAATCGTGGTGCCTGCTGTGCTGCTCCGGGAAGCTGCCGATGAAGCATAAAAATGGACACGCGTCCCATCATAATCTCGTTTCTGATGTCGCAGTTTCAGTCGGGTGGTCCACATATCATTCATATCATGCTCAATATCGAGGCCCCATTTTTGTGTGGTTCTCTCTTGCGAAGAAAATCCCGCCCCGAGACGCTTGCTGCCGATATCAAGGTATCGCCAGTCGCCATCGGATGAATTGAGTACCGCTAAGGTACCACGGTCAAAGGGCACTTTTTCCTTGTTGTATTTATAAGAGAAGGTGAGGCGTGTGTCCTCGTTGGCAATCCAAGTTAAAGAGGGGGCAATATAGGTTTGTCTGCTATCGGAGTCGTCTCGCCATCCTTCGGAATCATCGGCTATGCCGACAAAGCGATACAGCAGCGAACCATCTTTATTCACCGCTCCGGTGCTGTCGAAGCTGACGCGTTGTTTGCCATATTCGTCGAGATTTAAGGTGACCTGAGAGCTTTGTTCTGCTTCTGGTTTTTTGCCAATAAGGTTAATCAGGCCACCCGGATTCATGTTGCCATACAGAATCGATTCCGGACCTTTCACGACTTCAACGTATTCAAGATCTTCTAAGACGGCTTTATCTGAAGCCAAGCCATAAATACGGGTACCATCTTCGTAAACGCTGGCCTCAAATCCCCGAATTATAAATTCGTCACGCGTTCCACCGTAGTCGTTTCCCTTTGATACGTTACTGATGTTACTCAGAACATCGCTCATATTGACCGCATTTTGCTGTTCGAGTAAATCACGGTTAATCACTACCGCTGAACGCGGGATTTCCGTCAGATCAGCTTCTGTCCGCATGGTGGACTGCGCGATATTGGAGGTCAGTGTTTGTTTTATGCTGGTGCCGGTAACCACCATCACATCCGCATCGTCATGGTCGGTTTCATTCGTTGCAGCAAACACTGGGGAAGCGGCGAATCCGAGCACCAAAACATTACGGGGGTGGATCAATTCACGAATGATTTGAGCTAGAGGTATTTTATTCATTTTGATGACTGCTTTTTCTGATGAAAGTAATTCGAGATAAGCTACCTGGCTACTGACAATACCGTGTGTCCTTTCTATAGAAGTGCAATTTATTCCACAGTTATCAACAGATAGATATCTCACCATTGCATGTTAATTGAGCGCAATAAATGTAAACAATTATATATACAACTGTAAAGTTTTAATGATAATTATTTTCAATATCACTATCATTTAGATTATAGTGAAGCTCAATTTTTATTTCATAGAACATTCATGCATATAGCCCACAAAAAATATGGGTATACCGTGCAGAGATAACAGACAAAAAATAACCAGAGGAGATATCGCGATGGGAATTGAATTACCCCTAGAAGTCATCATGCAAAACCCGGAAGGCTGGAGAACGGATCTGGATAATATGCATCAGATTGTTGCAGACAATCTTCATCGGCATGGCGGTATTCTATTCCGTGGATTCGATATTCTGGGCGAGACTGAATTTCAGGAATTTGCCCAATCATTCGGATTTCCGCTGCTCAATTATGAATTTGGTTCAACGCCTCGCACCGATCTCGGAGAAGGTGTCTACACCACCACAGAGTATCCCGCGCATCAGGTCATCCCGCTGCACAACGAACAGGCTTATACCCTCAACTGGCCGATGAAAATCTGGTTTCACTGCATTCAACCGGCCGAGACGGAAGGCGAAACGCCGATTGCCGACAGTCGTGAAGTGTATCGTCGGATCCCGACTCGAATCCGTGAACGTTTCGAAGAGAAAAAACTGATGTATGTCCGCAACTATGGCAACGGGCTGGATTTGCCATGGGAAAAAGTGTTTGCCACCAGTGATCCGAAACAGGTGGAAGCGTTTTGTCGTGCCCATCAGATTGATTTTACCTGGAAAGGGGATGGTGAGCTGAGAACTCGTCAGGTGTGTCAGTCCGTTGCCCGACATCCGATCACACAAGAGATGGTCTGGTTCAATCAAGCGCACTTGTTCCATGTGTCCAATCTGGAAGCTCATATTCGTGAAACACTACTGTCGATTGTTGAAGAAGAAGATTTACCCCGGAACGTTTATTACGGTGACGGCTCACCGATTGAAGATGGCATTCTTGATGAAATTCGGGGGGTATTAGATGAGTGCATGGTGAAATTCCCGTGGCAACAAGGGGATGTTCTGATGCTGGACAATATGCTGGTTGCTCATGCCCGCTCTCGCTTTACCGGTCCCCGGAAAGTGGTCGTCGCGATGGCCGAGCCAAACTGCTAACCCTTGTTTTGAGCGCTAGGTGAGGAAAAATAACGATGAATACCATCTCTCTTGAACACGCAAACCAACCCGTGTCACTCAATCAGTCCGCGCTGTGGTTTTTGTACCAGCTTGCTCCGGGGTCAGCTGCATATAACGTCTACTTTGTCAGTGAGTTAGGCTTGCCGGGAGAACCGGCTTTACAGTTGGATAAACTAGAAAAGAGCTTTTATCAGGCGGTTGAATGCCACGAAATTATGCGCACCGGATATTTTCAGCAAGGGGATCAAGTCTGTGCGCGACTGTTTGCTGCAACGCAGGCGGAATTTGCGGTCGAACAGAAGACATATGCTGATTCGGAACGTCAAAGCTGGGTGACCCGTTCAGCCGATAAACCATTCCGCCTTGAAGAAGGAAATGTCCTGCGAGCCAGTCTGTTGATTGGTGAAGAAGCTTCCTATATCACGGTCACTGCGCACCACATCGCCGGTGATTTTTACGGTATGGAGCGGTTTATGCAGACTTGGGCTGAGTTTTATACTCACCTGACGACGGGGCAACCGGCGCCAGAGATCCGCGAACAGTTTTCTCACTGGCTGGCACGTCAGGAGTCATGGCTGGCAAGTGAATCGGCGGCGAAAGCAATGACATTTTGGCAAAAGACCATCGGTGATGTGCCCGAAGGGTTGAATATCCCAACTGATTTCGAACGTCCGGAAGTGCGCAGTTTTGCCGGTGATCAGTTGGTTTGTCAGGCCGATAGCCGCCTCAGTGATGCTATTTTTTCCACCGCAAAAGCCTATCAGGTCACACCGTACGTCTTGTTACTGAGCGCGTTTCAGTATTACCTCCACCGCTTAAGTGGACAGACGCGTTTTCTCATTGGGTCACCTACATCCGGTCGGCGTGGACGACGCGATCGCGACGTGGTCGGCTACTGTGCAAACCCGATACCGGTCATGGCTGACTTTTCGCAATCCATCAGTTTTGCCGAGTTGATGCAACAGAATACCGCGTTTCTGAAAGCCTCGGTACCGCACCAGAAGTTGCCGTTTGCCCGGTTAGTACAAGGGCTGATGAAAGAGCGTAGTGCTGATCGCAGCGGACTGATTAGTCATATGCTGACTTATACACCAACCCATACGCTTGATTTTTGTCGTCCGATCATTGGTCAGATGCTGGAAACCGGACAACGGGGTGCAGCCCACGAACTTAATCTCGGTGTGTATAAATCTCAGAGCGGGGAACTGTCATGCCACTGGCGGTTTAATACCAGTTTGTTCCGTGAGGAAACCGTCGCCGCAATGGCTGATGACTTCTTTGCTTTGCTTGACTGCCTCACTGACAATCCGGAATGTGCGCTGCAATCTTTACCTGTGATGGCATGGATGAACGCATCAGACAGCAACAATGAGGTCGGTGACTATCAACCTGATCCGCAGGCAACAGCGCTGGGGCTCTGGCAGCAGCGTACTGACGATGAAGTCGCGTTATTACATCACGAGCAAGTCATCACCGTCGGTGAATTGAACCGAACCGTCGCCAGAATACACTATGGATTTGAACAGCAAGGGTTCAGCCCCCGAGGGCAGGGCTCACTCGCAGTGTTGCTACCACGGGGACAGACACAGGTTGCTGCGATGTTGGCGGCATGGCAATTCGGAATGCCTTATGTCCCGTTTGATGACAAACTGCCGACCATGCGTTTACAAAGCATGATGGCGGATGCACAAGTGCGGGCTTGTGTGGGACAAGGCGTGCGTCCGGCATGGCTGGCCGATAATATCGTGTGGCTGGATGTGGACGATATCGCGTCTTTCTCAGCACAAGTGGCTGAATTATCGGCCAATCCTGCTTCAACCGCTTATATGATCTTTACCTCAGGCTCGACCGGCACGCCAAAAGCTGTGGCTGTCGGGCATCAGGCTTTAGCTGCTTATGTCACAGCTCTCAATCAGCGTTTGAACCTGCAACCCGGCAGTGTCTACGCCAGTCTGGCCAGTATTGCGACCGACTTGAGTTATACCGCACTATGGGGCGGATTGCTGGGTGGGTTCCCTGTCCGGGTACTTGATGAAGAGTGGATGCTCGACGCCGAAGGGCTTGCGGATCATCTGCACACCTATCCGGTCGATATGTTGAAAGTCGTGCCGTCACATCTGCAAGGATTGCTGGCCTCGGAGCGATTGGAAATTCTGCCCCGGCTCGCTTTAGTACTCGGGGGAGAAGGTGTCACGGATGCATTGTTGCAACAGCTATGGCAAACCGCGCCGAACCTGACCGTCTTTAACCACTACGGGCCGACAGAAACAACCGTCGGCGTTCTCGCCGGTCAACTGATCGCTGATCAGCCGGTTTCGCTGGGAACGCCTCTGGCCGGTAACCGGATTTATGTGCTGGATGATGCGATGTCTCCGGTTCCGACCGGCGCGGTCGGTCAGCTCTATGTGGCCGGTCGTCAGCTTGCTGAAGGATACTGGCAGGATGCTGAAAAAACCGCACAAAGTTTTATTGCCCATCCGCTGATCTCCGGTGAAACGATTTATCGCACCGGAGACCGGGTTCGGCGCTTACCCAATGCGTCGCTCCAGTTCATCGGTCGTGCCGATGGACAAGTGAAAATCCGCGGTTACCGCGTTGAACTGGCAGAAATTGAGCGCAAGCTGGCACAACTTCCGTCGGTTCGTGAAGCGGCTGTCCATTTTGAAAGGGGTGAGCGGCGTGAATCACTGGTCGCATTTGTCGTCTCAGACTATCGCCATGATCAGCTTATTACCGCACTGGAAAGTGAATTGCCCGGTTATATGTTACCGCATTTCTGGCAGTCTCTTGACCAGCTACCGCGTCACAGTAACGGCAAGGTAGACCGCAAGGCTTTGCGGGAGCTGGCGCAAACGTTCATTGCCGGGTCAACGACCACGCCTTCTCGCTTAGCGGGACAGACGGTTTTAGAGGCTGGTGCTGGTGGCAAGTTAAAGGGACCGAAGTTAAAGGGACAGACGGCGTTAGCCGGAGAGTTAGAAGGACAAGAGTTAGAAGGACAGACCGATTTAGCCGCGCCACAGCATCAGTTTGTCAGTCAGCTACAGACACTCTTTGCACAGGTGCTGCAACTTGAGCCGACGTCAATTGACCCACAGGCCGGATTCTTCTCGCTGGGGGGCGATTCAATTCTGGCACTGCAACTGGTCGCGACGGCAAGAAAGGCATCATTGCCGCTGACTCCTCAGGTCATCTTCCGCCATCAAAGCCCGGCAGCGCTGTCAGCATTCCTTGCTGAACAACAGGTACAGGTAAAAGAAGCTGTGAATACCACTGCTGAGGTTGCTGATAACCAGACAACATCACTACAACCCTCGCTCTCACGGCGTCAGATGGCATCACTGCCGAATACCATCGAATGTGGTGAGGTGACTGCTGATCTCAGTCAACCGGATCTGACGCAAATCACCGCTCAGATTGACGCGAATGTGATTGAGGATATTCTGCCGCTGTCTCCCGGTCAGCAAGGGATCTTCTATCATTGCCTGCTGGAAAACGATCCGAGCTTGTATACCAATGTGACCGGGATGTCACTTGAAGGACGGATTGAACCGTTCGATTTTCTTCAGGCATGGCAAGACGCTGCGCAACGTCATGATATTCTGCGCAGCCGGTTTATCTGGGAAGGGCTGGATCAACCGGTTATGGTGGTGTGTCGCGGGGTGAAAATCGACACAGACTATCAGGACTGGCAGCATCTGAGTGATGCGGATCAGGGGAGTGCATTTGCGGCGCTGTTAGCCCATGAGGCGGACAACGGATTTGATATCGGCACGGCACCGCTGATGCGAGTCACTTTAGTGCACTTTGGTCAAGCGCAGTTCCGTTTAGTCTGGACGCGTCATCATCTGGTGGTTGATGGCTGGACATCTGCATTGATCGCAGGAGAAGCGATCGCGCTCTATCGTCAGGAAACGCTGGCCGAAGCCCCGACATTACAAGCGTATAGTCAATGGCTGGCCGATGCAGATGAGTCACAAGCGTTATCCTACTGGCAACAGACGCTGGCTGGTGTGGAAGCTCCGACGACGCTGTCATCATCGGTTTCGGCTAACGGTAGCCATTACGCGGAAGATGACGGTGAGAGTTCCGGGTTGCAAACCAACTATCCGCAAACCAACTATCTGAAAACCCAGCTCGATAGCACGTTACAGACACAACTGACGCAGCAGGCCCGGGCTCATAATCTGACGATCAATACCTTACTGCAACTGGGATGGGCACTGACCCTTAACCGAGTAACAGGGCGCTGTGATGTGATCTTTGGCAGCACCACATCCGGGCGGAGCGATGCGGTCACCGCGATTCAGCAAACCGCAGGAATGTTTATCAATACATTGCCACAGCGCGTGATATTGCAAGCAGATATGTCGCTGCAAGAACTCGCTCAACAAGTGCAGCTCAGTGCGTCGGAATCACGCCATGCCGATTTTCTTTCACTCGCGCAGATTCAGTCATCATTATCTCTGCCATTGGGAGAAGCGCTGTTCGATACAGTGCTGGTGTATCAGAATTATCCATTCCCACCGGCGCTAGCCGAACTTGATGATCCCAAAATCGAATTACTGTCGATTCTCGAACACAGCAACTTACCGTTGATGCTGCAGGTCGAGCCCGGTGAAACGCTGACGTTACACTGTCGGTATGACCGCCAACGCATCAGCGAAACACGAATAGCAACCTTACTGACGATCTTTGAACAGGCCTTAATCCAGCTCAGTCAGTCGTTGACGCAGCGGATCGATTCCTGTCTGTCAGCCTTGATCGCACATGACAGTGAACTGGCGATATGCAAAGGGTCAATAACCGCCACACCATTCGGTCCAAGTTGCGACTTGATCCAGCAAATCCATGTTCAGGCCAGTCAAACCCCCGATAAACCAGCGCTGATTGCCACCGATCAAACCTACACTTATGCCGCATTGGTTGAGGCCGTTGAAAAACGTGCCGCGGTACTGACTGGGCTGGTCGCTGAACTGACGGACCAACTTACGGGGACAGACGCTTTTACAGACGTGCCGGTTACAGGGACAGACGCCCTGACACCGGACAGCCTTACGAGGACAGTCGCGGTAGCATTGCCGCGAGATGCCGAGCTGGTGATCAACCTGCTGGCGTTGTACCGCGCTGGTATCACCTATATTCCCCTTGACCCGGATCATCCGGCGGAGCGGCTGGAGAATATTCTGCAACAGTCTGATGCGAGCTGTTTGCTGGTGGCTGAGCCACTGGCGCTCAAGACTGCGGTTTGTCAGGTGACGATTGCAGAATTACAAACGGCTGACGTCCCGGCAGCGAACCGCATCGCCATACCGACATTGGATGAGACCATTCCGGCCGAGGCGATTGCCTATAGTATTTTTACTTCCGGTTCAACGGGGCTGCCGAAAGGGGTGCAAATCTCAAGAGGGGCGTTACAACACTTTATGCGTGTGATCGCCAACGAGATTCCTGTTTCTGCCCAGAGCCGCTTACTGGCCGTGACGACTGTCGGATTCGATATCGCCGCGCTGGAACTACTCTTGCCGTTGTTACACGGTGGTTTGCTGGTACTGGCCGGAGATGACGATTGCAAAGATTCCCAGTCCTTGGTGCAGCAGATTATCAATCATGACATCAACCTGTTACAGGCGACACCAGCCACTTGGCAGGGATTGGCTGAATATGACGGGACATGGTGGCAGAAGCTCGATGTTTTATCCGGTGGGGAAGCGTTGCCGAAAACGCTGGCTACCACATTGCTGCGGCAAGCCAACCGGGTATTTAATCTGTATGGTCCGACGGAAGCAACGATTTGGGCGAGTTGTGAGCCGGTTTCCTGTGCGTCACTGGACAATCTGTCAACCAATCATGTCGTGATTGGTCAGCCATTTGCCAATACCGAGTTTTATGTGTTGGATGAGATGCAACATCCGGTGCGGCTCGGTGTTGAAGGGGAGCTGTATATTGCCGGTAACGGTCTGGCGCAAGGCTATCTGAACCGGGCTGAACTGACGGCAGAGAAGTTTGTCGCCAATCCATTTCGGGATGAACCGGGAGCGCGGATGTACCGGACCGGTGACCGGGTGATGATGGATGAGCAGCAGCGTATCCACTACCTCGGACGAATGGATTTTCAGGTCAAACTGCGTGGTTTTCGGATTGAACTCGGCGAGATCGAAGCGCTGTTGCTCAACCATGAGGCGGTCAAAGAAGCGGTCGTGGTTTTATGGGATGCACAGCAAGATTCAGCCTTTATTGCCGCTTATGTTTCACTCCGCCACGGACACAGTGAGTCAACGGATTTAACCGCATATCTGGCTGAGCACCTGCCGGGCTATATGGTACCGGCCTTTATCCAGATCATGGAGCACTTACCGCTGAATACCAATGGCAAGATCAACCGACAGGCATTGCCTTATCCGGCAGCGAGAGAAAGCCGTCATTATCGTCAGCCGGAAACGGCAACCGAGCAGCGTCTGGCAGAAATCTGGCAGCATATTCTTAATGTTACAGAGATTAGCGTGAACGACAATTTCTTCCATTTAGGTGGTAATTCGCTCTCTGCAACGCGCTTACAGGCCCGGATTCAGCGCACTTTCAATCAACGCCTGCCGTTGGCTGAAATTTTCCTGAACCCAACAATCAAAGCACTGGCAGACAAACTGACCGCTGACACTTCACAGCAAGATGATTTAGCGACGATGGCTGCCCTGTTAGATGAGTTTGAATTATGAGTCATGCCGAATTGAACCAACAGAATATCCTTGATACCAGCAAGTCTGATGCAACCCCGCGTCCGAAACCGGAGAACCCGCTGGATCCGCATCATATCGCTCAGCGTCTGGCGCAGCTGCCTCCGGAGAAAAAACAGCAGTTCCGGGCATTGCTGCAATCGAAGCAGATCGACAGCTGGCAATTGCCGATTGTCCCGGTGTCACATCCGGATAATCGTGCGGTGCTCTCCAGTGCGCAGCAACGTTTGTGGTTTATTGAACAGTATGAGCAGGGACGGGCGTTGTATAACCTGACCGGTCGGCTGGTTTTGACCGGACAACTTGACCAACAGGCGATGCAACGGGCGTTTGCCAGTTTGCTGCAACGTCACCATATTTTGCGCAGTACCTATCAGACCGATGCGGCTGGTCAGGTCTACCAGCAGGTTGAGCAGGACTATCAACTGCCGTTCGAGATTCACACCCAGGTCACTGATGTTGAGCAGCACTGTGAACAGATCAGCAATCAGCCGTTCGCCTTGGATCGCGATCTCCCCGTCAGAGTGGCGTTACTCTCTCTGGCAGAAGATGCTTGTGAAAAGCGTCTGTCCTCAGAAGCTATGTCTTCAGAAGCTGGGGAAGCAGAAAAGTGCCTGTCCCCGGAAGAGAACCAAGCCTGCCTGTCCTCCGAAGAACGCTCTTTGCAAGGGCGTCTGTCCCCGCAAGGGGAGCCGTCTTCAACAAGCAGTCACAACCAGTGTTGGCACTTACTGTTTGTCATTCACCATATTGCGTTTGATGCGTGGTCTGAATCTGTGCTGATTCAGGAGTTGGCTGCGTTATATGATTATCACCTCACGCATCCGGGCGATGAGGCCACTCAGCCGTTACCGCTGCAATATGCAGATTATGCAGTCTGGCAGCAGGAATGGCTGATGAGTGAGAAGGCCGAACAACAGCGTGAATTTTGGCAGGCAACCCTAGCCAACGCCCCGAGTCAGACACAGTTACCGTTTGATTTTCCCTACCCAAGCGTGGCTCAGCGTAATTATCAGGGCGCGCAACAAAGTCTGACACTGCCTGCTGCTGTTCTTCAGGCTGCACAACGCTTTGCTGCTCGCGAAGGCACCACTTTATATAATGTGATGCAAGCTGCGTTCTTGCTGCAACTCAACCGGCAAGGTGCCGGAGCTGATATCTGTCTGGGGACGTCGGTCGCCAACCGGCAACGGCCTGAATTGGAGACGATGCTCGGATTTTTGGTCAATACACTGGTGTTGCGTCACCAGTTGCCGTCACAAGTGACGTTCCGGCGCTTGGTCTCCCAAGTGTCGCAGACTACACAATCGGCGTTTGAACATCAGGATCTGCCTTTTGATCTGGTGCTGGATGCATTGGATGTTGAACGCGGGCAGGCATGGAGCCCGCTGTTTCAGGTGCTCTTTGTCTATCGCAATGTGCCGCGTAGTTCTCTGTCTCTGACAGATCTTTCGATTGACGTGGTGGAACGTGAACTCAAACAGGCGCGTTTCGATATGACCGTGCGTTTAAATGAGATTGAGCAAGCTGACGGTGAGGCCGCGTTACGCATCGACCTTGAATACAGCACCGAGCTATTCCGTCAGGAAACGATCCAAACCTTACTGGAAGCGTATCTGCAAACCCTGACACAAGTGTTCGAACAGCCCGATCAGCGATGGGATATTCGTGAACGAGAGCTGGCTGAACCAGTGTCTGCCGATGATGCTACGGTTTCCGAGACGCTTTGGTCAGCGGACAGTGCTGAGGTGATGCAACTGGCCGAACAGATTGCAGCGGGATACCGCGAAATGTTACGCAAAGATGTAACACTGCATGACAGCTTTTTCCAGCTCGGTGGCGATTCGATTCTCTGTTTACAACTGGTGGCGTTGCTGAAAAAATCCGGAGTAAAACTGACACCGAAACAGGTTTTTGCCAAGCAAACCCCGCTGAAGATTGCCCGGGCGCAATTACAGGTTGAGTCAAGTGATACCGATGATGTCATGCAACTGGCCGAACAGATTGCAGTCGGATATCGCACTATGCTGAACAAAGATGTGACGCTGCATGACAGTTTTTTCCGGCAGGGGGGCGATTCGATTCTCTGCTTACAACTGGTCGCGTTACTGAAAAAATCCGGGATAAAACTGACACCGAAACAGGTTTTTGCCCGGCAGACGCCAATCGCACTGGCTCGCGAACTTATCGGTAGTGTTCCGGCAGCAACTCAGGTTGAGACGACCGAGCAGAGCCGGTCCAATATTCCGCTGGCCCCGATCCAGCACTGGTTCTTTGACCAACATCTGGCGCAAGCCGATCACTGGAATCAGTCGGTGTTGTTAAGTTACACCGACACGATTGATCTGTCATGCCTACGCCAAGCGGTATCACAGGTGTTCGCGCTGCATCCTCAGTTATCAGCGCGCTACTTTGTTACTGATGAGATGAGCATCGTTGCGGGGACAGACACCCCAACAGGGACAGACGTTCTTGAAGGGGGAGGTGTTACAGGGACAGACGCTTTATCTGAGGCCGATTTGCTTATGGGGACAGACACCCGAGCCGCGAATGCCCATGCTGAGAAACAAGCCGTATTGCAGCAACTTGGCGAGGGGATGTGGTCGGTCGAGGCTCATTCGTTGCCGGCTGAGCAACTTGATACCTTATTGAAGGCGCAGCAATCATTACTCAACTTACAGAATACCGCTCCGATTCGTGTTGATGTGATTGATTTTGACGATCAAGCCGGTGGGCGGATCTTGCTGACCGCTCACCATTTGGTGGTTGATGGCGTGTCTTGGCGAGTGCTGATCAGCCAGTTATGTCAGGCTTATTTTAGTCTTTTAGGCGGAGCGCGAGCTGAACTGCCTGAACCAAGCGCTTCATACGGGGAGTGGGTTCGCAGCCTGCAACAGTGGCCGGAATCCCACAAGCGTGCCGCCCGGCAATACTGGCAGCCGCTTGCAAGGACAGACGCCGCAACGCAGCACCAGTGGGTGCGTTTACCAGCCTCGGTCGGGGAGATCGATTTCACCCAGCCAAACCGTTTGGCGGATACCGAGAGTATCGATGTGCAGCTTGAACCTGTGCTTACCCGGAAATTAACCACGACCGCACTGCAAGCTTATGATCTCGGTATTAATGACCTATTACTTGCGGCACTGAATGGCGCCATCGCAGAATGGCGTGCAGTACCTGAAGTTCTGATTGAACTGGAAGGTCACGGTCGGCAACACGAGACATTGGATTTATCGCAAACCGTTGGTTGGTTTACCAGCCGTTACCCGGTGCGTTTGCAGTGCCATGCGCATTTCGTTACGGGCAACGCTACGGGGACAGACGGTGCAATGTCTTCTGTTACGGGGACAGACACGTTAGGAAAAGACGTTGTATGGACAGACGCCACAATGCGTCACTTGATTCTGGATACCAAAGCGCAACTGCGTCAGGTACCGGATCAAGGGCAAGGTTTCGGCGTGCTGAAATATTTGTGTGGTGAACTCGATACGCTGGTCACCCCCTCGATTGTATTTAACTATCTCGGTCAGTTGGATCGCGGTTTAGCGATCGGCGATATATCACTCGCGGATGAAACGGTGCCTGAACAGCGACATGGCAGTAATACCCGCAAGCAGTGGCTGGATATCAATGGGATGATTAAGAATGGTGCGTTAACCGTGCACTGGCAGTTTAACCACAATGTGCAAACGCGTCACATGATCCGGCAAGTGGCAGAGCGTTTTATCACTGTGTTATCCGCATTGATTGAGCACTGTGAGCAGACACAGCCAACCCTGTCACTGAGCGATTATCCGTTGGTGGTTGACGCTGTGGATTCTCAAGCGGCATTCGAGCATTTGAGCGACCAGCTTCCGATTGATTCGGATGCGCTGGAAAATATTTACCCGCTGACCCCGACGCAACAAGGGATGCTTTTCCATAGTCTTGCCGAACCAGGCAAAGGATTATATCTCAATCAGAGTGTGATCGACTTTCATGGTGAACTGGACGTACAGGCGTTACAGAATGTCTGGCAGGCGCTGCTCGATCACCATCCGGTACTGCGCAGCGGTTTTCACTGGCAAGGGCTGGATTCGCCATTGCAATATGTGGCCCGCACCGTGCCACTGGACTGGCAAGTGGTGACACTTCGTGACGACACACAGCCGGAGCTACAAGTACATGAGCTGGCTCAGGCTGCATTGACCCAAGGATTTGCGCTTGATCATCCCGGGTTAATGCGTTTCCAGTTAGTGCGTCTCAAAGCCGATCACCACTGCCTGATCTGGACCCGTCATCACTTGATTGTCGATGGCTGGTGTACCGGCCAGATGGTAGCCGAAGTGCGCCGCTCTTATCAAAGTTTAGTTGCGGGACAAGGCGTTGCAGATGCGGTCAGTGTCGGTGAATTCGCTGATTTTGTTGCCTGGTTGCAACAGCAAGATACCTCGGCCAGTTTAGATTACTGGCAACAGTTGTTGACCTCGACCAACGCGGCTGATAGTGCAAAACTTCCCCGGCCATTCAAACCGGAGCAAGGGCAAGCACCAACAAATGCTGCAATAGGACAACAATATACTCAGGCGTTGTCTCCGGCATCGGTCACCGGGCTGAAAGCATTGGCGGCCCGGCATCAATTAACACTGAACTCCTTGTGTCAGGCGGCTTGGGCGCTGATTCTCAAACGTTACACCAATCATGACACCGTCACCATGGGCATCACCAGCGCAGGGCGACCCGATGCGCTGGAAAATGCACAGCAGATGATGGGCGTGTTTATCACCACCATTCCGTTAGTTGCACAGTTCAATGAATCGCAATCATTGGTGGATCTAGCGCATCATTTACAAAGCCAGCTGATGGACAGCCGTGAACATGAGCATGTGCCATTGGTTGAAATCCAGAAAACAACGGGCGTGGCAGACGCGCTGTTCGATAACTTACTGGTGTTTGAAAACTACCCCGGTGAACAATTCCAGATGGATGATGCTTTGCAGTTTACCGTGCGGGAAACGCTGGAACGCAATAATTACCCGTTAACGTTAGTGTTGGTGCCGCATCAACAGTTAGATATGCGTCTCACTATCGATTCGAGTCAAGTTGAGCCGTTAGTTGCGACAGCGATGTTAGCGGATTTTGTCACGCTACTGACCCAGACTGCGACGGCTGAACATGATATTCATGGAGATGAATTTATCCGTGCGTTGGCAAGCGAGTGTCAGCAACCCGGCCCGTGGCTGTGGAACCAGACCGGACAAGTCTATGATGTGCCAACCACGCTGGATGCTTATCTTGCAAAGCAGGTTGAACTGACACCGACGCATATAGCATTGGTGTGTCCGGCTGACATTGTGTCACCGATTTATCTGGAGACTCTTGGCGCGAACGGCAGTGACTGGCAACCGGGTCAAGATCTAACGCTGAGCTATCAGACGCTCGATGCGCTGGCGAGCCGGTTGGCGCATTACCTGCGCCAGTCACACCAATGTCTGCGTGGTGAGCGCATCGGTTTATGTATGCGTCGCTCACCGGAGATGGTGATTGCTATGCTGGCCTGTGTGAAGCTCGGCTGTGCTTATGTACCGCTCGATCCAGATATGCCGGCTCAGCGTCTGGCGATGATCGTTGCCAGTGCCCGGCCGAAGGTGGTTCTGGCACAGCAGAATGTGATGCATCTGCTCGAAGGACAGACGCCTGAAGAGCCGGAAGTCTTAGCTGGACAGTCACCGGAAGCCGCGACACAGTCGCTTGAGCTAACAACGGTGCTGGCGGTAGAAACCGTTCTTACTGAAAGTCACAACTATCACGGACAACCATGGCAGCCAACAGACAGCCAAATCGTACAGGCCGATGATATTCTGTATGTCCTCTATACCTCCGGCTCGACCGGTAAACCCAAAGGCGTTGCTGTGCCCCATGCCGGGATCGTCAACCGGATTGCGTGGATGCAAGACACATTTGGCTTGCAGCATGATGACGCGGTGTTACAGAAAACCCCGTATGGTTTCGATGTTTCAGTCTGGGAGTTCTTCTGGCCGCTGGTCAGTGGCGCTCGATTGGTAATGGCTGAACCGGACGCGCATAAAGACAGCGGCAGACTGTCTGAACTGGTACGGGATTACGGGATTACGACCATGCATTTCGTGCCTGCGATGCTGCATGGTTTCCTTGAATCCTTCGCAGAAAATTCCTTAGCGGGACAGACGCCTGAAGGAGAGGGAGCCTTCGCGGGACAGACACCGCAAGCGCCTTCTCAACAAGCAATCGCCTGTCCGCATCCTCAGTTACGCCGGCTGATTTGTAGTGGCGAAGCACTGCCTTACCACGTGCAGCAACACTGTCTGAAGTTATTGCCGCATGTGGGGCTGTATAACCTGTACGGCCCGACTGAAGCCTCGATTGATGTCACATGGTGGGATTGCCGGGCGAAAAATATCGTCAACGAAGTGCCGATCGGTTATCCGATTGCCAATATGCAGACGTGGATTCTCGACCGTCAGCTCAATCCCGTACCGGTCGGGGTTGAAGGGGAATTATATCTTGCCGGGGTCGGTCTGGCGGCCGGTTATCTGGGACAGCCTGAATTGACTGAATCGGTGTTTATTGCCAATCCATTGGCCGCAAAAGCAGCCCCTTCAGCCACAACTCAACCGACCAGCGATGCGCAGTATGCCCGTTTGTATCGTACCGGTGATCTGGCGCGCTATCGTGCTGATGGAGCCATTGAGTATCTGGGACGAGCCGACTTTCAGGTCAAAATTCGCGGGCAGCGGATTGAACCGGGAGAAATCGAAGCGGTGCTGGCAACCTATCCGGCGATTCGCGAAGCCGTGGTTCAGGTGCGCTCGCGGGGGCAGCAAGATGCGCTGGTCGGCTATGTGGTCTGTGAGCAACAACTGCCGATTGAGCCGTTGATGACCTTCCTGCAACAGCGCCTGCCCGTTTATATGGTGCCGGATCAGATTGAGATCTTAACCGCATTGCCGCTGACTCATAACGGCAAAGTGGATCGTAAAAATCTACCGGAGCCGAGCTGGCAGCGTGTGGCATTCTCCGCACCGCAAACCCCGACCGAACAACAACTGGCAGCCCTGTGGCAGAGCTTATTGGGTATCGAGTCTGTCGGGCGTCACGACAACTTCTTTGCACTGGGGGGACATTCGCTATTGCTGACCCGTCTGGTGAACCGAATCAATCAACAATTTAACCTGAATCTTCGTTTGGCACAGTTGATGGAACTGCCGGATCTGTCAAGTCTGGCCGCTTATGTGGATATGCATTGTCATACCTGCCAAGCCGAACCAACGACCGACCACGAAGATGAAAGGGAGAGCTTTGAATTATGAGTATTGCCGTACTTTTAGCCGAGTTATTCCAGCGTGATATTCGCTTACATCTGGAAGATGGCAAATTGAAAATTGATGCCCCGAAAGGGGCATTTACTGCCGAGATCAAGCAGACATTACAGGCGAGAAAAGCGGAAATTATCGCGCATCTGCAACAGCAGCAACAGTCCCGGACATGGCCGGCACTGACCCGGGTCAACCGTGCAGATGAGGTGTTGCCACTCTCTTTTGCTCAGGAGCGGATGTGGTTTTTGCAGCAGTTTGAGCAAGCGAGCGGCCAATATAATGTCAATGCACTATTGGCGGTAAAAGGTCAGGTTGATCTGGCGCTGTTCCGGCAGATCTTTGGTCAGTTAGTGGCAGAGCACGAAATTTTTCGGACTACATTTTCAGCAGCGGCCGATGGTCATCCGGTTGCCCATGTACACACTGCACAGGCGATCATGGATGCATGGCAGATTCGCGAGATCGATTTAGGTGCTATCGAACAGCCGCAAGCCGATGATGAGGCTTATGATTCGGCACTAAAAGCCGTCATGAGTGAACCATTTGATCTGGCAAAGCCACCGCTGTTTCGTCTGACACATCTGAAATGTGCAGCGGGAGCTTCCCGGTTGCTGCTGACTTTTCATCATATTCTGGTCGATCACTGGTCGTTACAAACCCTGACGAGCATGATGGTGGAAAAAGCCAATCAGTTGACCCGTCAGTTAAGTTCGCAGCAAGACGTATCGTCACCCGAGCTGTTTCAATATATCGACTACGCCCAATGGCAGAAACAGTTACTCAGCGGCGATATCTACGAGCAACTGATGACTTACTGGCGCAACACACTGGAAGGTGGCGATTATCACCTTGAGTTGCCGATGCGTCGTCCGGTTGAAGCGCAACTTGTGACGGCCAGCGAAGCAGACACCGGAGGTGATGAAGGAGCCCGGTACCATTTCTCACTGACCGAGGCCGATTATCAGCAACTGAAACGCGTCTGTGAAACGTACCGGATGACACCTTATACGGTGTTGCTTGCCGCTTACCAGTGGATGTTGAGCCAGCGCACCGGGCAGCAAGATATCCGGGTTGCGTGTCCTGTGGCGGAGCGTTCTCTGCCTGAATTCGAAAATATGCTGGGACTGTTCGTCAATACCTTGGTGATTCGTTCACAACTCAGCACTGAAACCACTGCCGAAAGTTGGTTACAAACGGTTCATCAGGCGCTGGCAGGCGCGCAGAGTCACAGTGCGATGCCGTTTGAGAAACTGGTCGATACACTGGTTTCGACACGAGATATCAGTCATGAACCGCTGGTGCAGACCATGTTCAACTATCTGGATGATGCGTCATCCGGTCAGGTGACGCTGGGTGATATGGTGATTGAATCGCTGCCGGTGCCTGAATTTACCGCCAAATATGATCTCTCTTTATTTGCCGTTCATCATAATCAACAACTTGGATTGTCATTCCAGTATCGGACGGCCTGTTATCGCACAGAAGATGTGGCGCAACTGGCTCAGTTTTATCTGAGCGCGCTGCGTGATTTATTGCAATGTCTGACTGATGAACCGACCCGGACATTACGTACCATGTCCGGTCTCAGTGAGGCAGAGTGGCAGATGCTATGGCAGTGGAACCAAACCGAACAACCGGCTTTTCTGCCGCCACAAATGGCACATGCTACGCTCGGTGAAGCCTTAGCGGGACAGGCACGCAAAACACCGCTGCAGCGGGCTTTAGTCTTTACCCAAACCACGGCGCAAGGGCCACAGCAAGTCTGCTGGGATTATCAAACGCTCAATCATAAGGTGAATCAGCTAGCCCATTGGATCCGCAAGCAAGGGGTGGCACCGGAAAGCCGGATAGCTATTTGTATGCCAAGAAGTGCCCAGATGGTGGTCAGTTTGCTGGCCACGGTGCAGGCCGGGTGTGCTTATGTGCCGGTTGACCCTGAGCATCCGGCGCAACGGCTGGAATTGATAGTCCAACAAGCACAGCCCACTTTGTTGCTGACAGTGCCTGAGCTGGAAAACTTCACGACGGAATTTGCCGGAGAAGTACCTTGTCATACGCTGGATGATGACTGGTCACTGGTGGCACAAGAAGCGATGGACTGGCAGGTGCCAAATCGGATTGAACCGCAACATCTGGCGTATGTCCTCTTTACTTCCGGTTCGACAGGCAAACCAAAAGGGGTTGCTGTGCCGCATGTCGGTGTCATGAACCGGATTCTGTGGATGCAGGATCAGTATCCCCTTGACGGGACAGACGTGGTACTGCAAAAAACACCGTACAGCTTTGATGTCTCGGTCTGGGAGTTTTTCTGGCCGTTGATGGTGGGCGCGACACTCGTCGTAGCACCACCGGAGGCACATAAAGACAGTCAGAAATTGGTCGATTTGATCCGTCAGCATACGGTGACCACGCTGCATTTTGTCCCGACCATGCTGCAAGCCTTTTTAGATCATCAGCACGTGGCGGCTTGTACCTCGCTGCGACGGGTGTTTACCAGTGGCGAAGCGCTCTCCTTTGCTTTGAAAGAGCGGTTCTTTTCTCAGTTCTCTTGTCAGTTACATAACCTGTACGGTCCGACGGAAGCTTCAATTGATGTGACCTACTGGGATTGCAGCACCCCGTGTCCGGCAATCGTGCCGATCGGTTACCCGATTGCCAATATGCAAACCTGGATTCTCAATGCTGATCTGAATCCGGTACCGGTCGGCGTCGCCGGTGAGCTTTACTTGAGTGGTCCCGGTCTGGCGCGCGGCTATTTCGGCCGGGATGATCTGACAGAACAGGCATTTATCGCCAATCCGTTTTATGAAGATTACAAGGACAGACGCCTGAAGACAGGTGGCCGTTTTGATGAGGATGTTTACAGGGACACACGCTGGTATACGCGCTTGTATCGCACCGGTGATCTGGCGCGTTACCGCGAAGACGGCAGCATTGAATATCTGGGACGGACGGATTTTCAGGTTAAAGTCCGTGGTTTACGGATTGAGTTAGGGGAAATTGAAGCCGCGATTCTCGCGCTGGACTTCGTCAAAGAGGTGCTGGTGACCGCTCCGGATCAGCAGACGTTAGCCGCTTATGTGGTGATTGACGGCGATGAGCCTGACTGGGCGCAGTGGCAGACGCTACTTGCCCCTCATTTACCGGCTTATATGATTCCGGCGGTGTTTGTCCGTCTGGACGCGATGCCGGTCAATGCCAACGGCAAAGCGGATCGTAAAGCCCTGCCTGAGATTGATCTGGCACGTCAGAATGCCGGTGAGTATGTTGCACCACAGTCTCCGCGTGAAGTACAACTGGCACAAGTGTTTGCTGAGGTACTGCGGCTTGATACGGTCAGCATCGAAGATAATTTCTTTGCGCTGGGCGGTGATTCGATCATGAGTCTTCAGGTGGTCGCCAAAGCCCGGGCGCACGGATTAGCGATTGAACCGAAGCAAGTGTTTCAATATGCCACGGTCAAAGCGCTGGCCGCTGTTGCCCGTGTCAGTGAACAGACTGATTTTGCGGCTGATACGTATTATGGGGACACACAACCGAGTGCGATTCAGCATTGGTTCCTCACGCAGAACCTGCCCAATCCGAACCAGTTCAATCAGGCGGTTTTACTCGCAAGCACAGCCGATATTCAACCTGCATTGGTAGAACAGACACTGGCGGGGCTGTTACAGGCACATCCGCTGCTTGCTACTCGCTTTACCCGGAATTCGGATGGTCAATGGATTCAGTCGATTCCTCATCCAAATCAGATCACCACCGAACAACTGGCGTTTCAATGCCTTGAATGGCAGAGCTCAGCGGAAGAATCACTCCAAGTCCGCATCGACCAACTGTGTCAGCAAACGCAGTCGGCGCTGTCGATCAGAGAGGGACGGCTGTTCCGGGCGGTATTGGTGCGTATTGTCGATAATGCAACAGCGGCTTGTTCGTACCGACTGTTACTGGTGGCACACCATCTGGTGATTGATGCCGTTTCGTGGCGAATTTTATTTGAGACGCTAAGCCAAGGATATTCACAACTTGCCGCTGATGCAGACGGGCAAGGGGGACTGTCCTTACAGGGACAGACGGCGCAACAGGCGCTTCAGCAAGGCGGGATTTTCCAAGCTCAGACCTTGCCATATAAAGGCTGGGTGGCGCAGTTTGCCGCGCGCTTCGGCTCTCCTGCCACGGCTACCAGCTTACAAAGAAGCGGCTTACAGGGACAGACGCCAGAGCAAGCTGACTTGCAGGACTTGCAGGGACAGACGGTTGAACTGGCGGATAAACAAAACACCGGACTGAACGCATGGCAAGCGTGGACGGCACAGCCCGAGGTTCAGCAAGCCTTACAGGTCACTTATCCGCTGGCGACGCAGCCGCTGTTTCCGCAGCAACCCGTTGGGATTGCAGCGCTGGAACGGTTTGAACTGTCGCAACACACCACGCAAGCGCTGTTTGAGCGCATTGCTCCGGCGGTGAAAGCCAATGGCGAAGAGGTTTGTCTGACGGCCTTGGCGCACGCTTTGTGGCAATGGAGCGGACAGCCGAACCATCTGATCCAGTTGGAAGGTCATGGCCGGGATCAATTAGATCTCGATGTCAGTCAGACTCTGGGGTGGTTTACCCGGATTTATCCGGCGCTGATCAGTGCCGCGGTGACACCGGATCAATCGTGGCACCAAGCGTTGCTCTCGAATCGCGCGGCATTGAGCCATAACCCGGAACGTCAACAGGCCGTGCCATTTTTATCGATTCAGTCACAGCTGGCTGAGTTGTTACCGACACAGGGGCAACCGACGTTGGTATTCAATTATCTGGGGCAACTGGATCTGATATCCACAGAGCGTGACGGGGAGGCTTTGTTCCGCAAAGCGCCTGAATCGTTATCGGCATTCCGGGATGAACAAAATCCCCGTTATTGGCCGATCGAAATCAATGCGTTTGTCCAGCAGGGACAGTTGGTGGTCAATATTCAGTATGCCGCACAATGGTTATCTCAGACTGAAGCACAGCGGCTCGCAACGCTGCTGGCTGACAGCCTTCAATCTCTGGCGGATAGTAATGAGACGGCGACTGGGGCTATTGCCGCAGATTACCCATTGGCGAAGGTCAATGATGCACAGGTGCAGGTGATTGTCCGTCAGGCTGAACGTCAGGGAATGGCGGTTGACGATTTGTATACTCTGTCTCCGGCGCAGCAGGGGATGTACTTCCACTGTCTTGATTATCCGGATGCTTACATCAGCCAGAGCGTAGTGACGTGCCGGGGGCCACTGCACAAAATGCATTTTCAGCAGGCATGGCAAAATGCAGTCAACCGCCATACCGCTTTGCGGACTTGCTTTATTTGTGACGGAGTTGATGAGCCGCATCAATTGGTGCTACGGCCGTTACGGGGACAGACGCCTAAAGGTCAGTCTTTACAGAGGTTACAAGGACAGACGTTACAGGGACAGTCACCGCAAATGCCGTTGGTGTTTGACGAATATGATGCATCATCACTGACCGAGTCTGAGCGTCAGCAACAGTTACACCGGTTGCAGCAACAAGCGCGGGAACAGTTGGATCTCGAACAAGCGCCGCTGATGCGACTGGCGTTGGTGCGCTGGCCCGATACCGCAGACGGACAAGCCGATTATCGGCTGATCTGGACGATTCACCATTTGATTATGGACGGCTGGTGTCTGCAACGGCTGGTGGGGGAAGTGATGGCGGATTACCGGGCGTTGGTGAAAGGCGAACCTTTACCCAATACAACCGGGTCGGCTTATCGTGACTTTATTGCATGGCTGGGTGAATCTGAACGTACCACCGATGCGAAAGCATATTGGCACCATGCGCTGGTAGGGTTCGAGCAAGGCAAATCACTTCCCGCACCCATGGCAGATGTGTCAGTGCGTTCAACAGCGACGTTCCATACGCAGTCGCTGGGTGAGTCACTCAGTGCTTCACTGAGCAACTGGGCGCGAACCCAAGGGGTCACGCTGAATACTGTGATTCAGGGATTGTGGGGACTGGTCTTATCTCGTTATCTGGCAACCGATGATGTGGTGTATGGGGTGACAACATCCGGGCGTCCGGCGGACCTCGCCAATGCAGACGGGATTATGGGCGTCTTTATCAATACCTTGCCGCTGCGCTTACGGATTGAAGCCGATGCAACATTGGGTGACTGGCTGACCGCCTTGCAGGCGCAAAATTTACACATGCGAGATTATGAACAGACACCGTTGGCGAATATCCAGCGTTACGCAGCGCTATCCGGCAACGGCCCTCTGTTTGACAGCCTGTTGGTGTTTGAAAATCTGCCGGTGTCCGATTCGACACCGATTGACGGACTCTCTCTCACTCTGGATGCGCACCATGTGGAGAATAATTTTCCGCTGACATTACGAGTGGTGCCGAGAAAGAATCTGCAATTTGATCTGCTGATGAACCCACAGCAGGTGGATGCGGCATTGATGCCCGAGCTGGTCAGTCAGTTGATCCGTTGGATTGAGCGCGTGACTGCTGATCCGCAATCACAGCAGCAATCGCTGATAACCTTGATACGTCGCTGGTCTGAGGCTGAATCTTCATCTACGGCACAGATGACGCAAGAGGCGCTGGCTCATGCCAGTCCGGTACAATCCGTCAGTCTGGTACAATCTGAACATGCACTGACACGGATACAAAAGCAGGCAAGGGAGGTGACTGCGCTGACGTTTTATTCCGACCACACAGTACTGACGCAATGGTCGTATCAGACGTTGCTCTCTCAGGCCGGACAACTGGCGCAGCAATTACCTAGGGTAAATCGGCTCGAGGTGAATGGGGCTGATGTGAATGGTGATGCGCCGGTCATTGCTATCTGTATGCCAAGACAGATGGAACAAATTGTCGCGATGCTGGCGGTTTGGTATCAGGGGGCTGCGTGGGTGTGTATTGACCCGGAACTGCCATTTTCCCGGATTCAGCACATCATCGACGATGCGCGGCCCGTTTATGTGATTGGCGATGAAGTGCCAAGCTGGGCCAGTGCGTGGGAAGAGGGGCGCTGGGGCGTCTGTCCCCGTAACGACGCTGGTCAAATGCTGTCGCATCATTCATGTGCGTGGATCGATATTACGGCACTGAATTTAGGCGATGATGTGACACCATCACCTATGTCGTTGCTACCGTTGCCGCAGTTAACCGCGCAGGACACCGCGTATTTGGTTTATACCTCGGGCTCAACGGGTAAACCGAAAGGGGTACAAGTGAGCCACGGCAATCTGCTCAGTTATGTCGATGCTTTGTTTGAGCGCGTATCACTGACAGCGGATGCGACGATGACGACGTTTGCGACCGTGGCCGCGGATCTGGGCTTCACGTGTGTACTGGCCTCGCTATGCAGTGGCCGGACGTTGCGTTTGTTGCCTCCGAATGATTATTTTGATCCTGAAGCCTTGGCCGGGCGGCTGGCACAACACCCGGTGGATGTGCTGAAGATTGCACCGTCACATCTGAAAGCGCTTCTGGCGGTTGCTGAGCCGCAACGGTTATTGCCGCAGCAGTGTCTGATTGTCGGCGGAGAATCTCTGGATGTGACACTGTGGACACAATTACGTACGCTTGCACCGACGATGACTATCGTCAATCACTATGGCCCGACAGAAACCACCATCGGTTGTTGCGCGACTGAGCTCCGCTCGCAGGCTGACCTCGGTTCTATTGGAACCCCCTTGAGAAACAGTGTGGCTTATGTGGTTGATGAAGCAGGATTACCTGTGGCTGAAGGGATTGCCGGTGAGCTATGGATTGCGGGTGCCGGGGTTGCATCTGGCTATTTGAACCGGCCGGATAACACCGCCAGACAGTTCAGCCGTACCGATGTGCTTGGTTTGAGTGAGCGATCTATGGCATTGCCGCTGTATAAAACCGGTGACCGCGTGGTGCGAGGGGCACAGGGCGAACTGCGCTATCTGGGGCGTCAGGATGATCAGGTGAAAATCCGCGGCTTCCGGGTTGAGCTGGGTGAAGTGCGTGCCACGTTACAAGCGATGCCTGATGTTGAAGATGCTGTGGTGCTGGCAGTTGACGGGCCGAGTGGTCTACGTCTGGCTGCGGCTGTGATATTAGCCAATCAGGACGAATCTCAGCCGCGTCGGTTAAAACAGCTCGAAATTGCGCTGGAAGGATTACTGCCGGATTATATGGTACCGCGGTTGTGGCAAGTGTTGACTCAGTTCCCGTTACAGAAAAACGGCAAACTGGATCGACAGGCACTGGCATCAAGGATGGTGACACCTGACGTGACATCTTCAGATGAAGCGGAGACAGCACAGTGTTCTGAGCTACGTTCTGTGGCTCCGCAATCTGACAACGAACCGAAGTTGCCGGCTAAAGCTGCAACCGATGTGGTGCTCAGCGATCTGTGGGAGAGCCTGCTTAAGGTCCGGCCACAAGCGGAAGATAACCTGTTTGCGCTGGGCGCGGATTCAATTGTCTGCCTGCAATTTATTGCCAAAGCGCGCCAGCACGGTTTCAAACTGACGCCGAAACAGATTTATGCTGCCCCGACAGTTGCCGCTTTAACAACCCTTCTGGCTGAGCAAGCCTGCGCGACACCGGAGACAGCATCGGCCGAGAGCAAGCGCACAGTTGATGTTCCGGTTGGTAAGAAGGCGTCCGTTGCTGAGGGGAGCGTAACAGCAGCATCCTTAACTGAAGCATCTGTTGCAGCATCATCTCCGGAGAGTGAGACGCCATCGATTACGGAGACATTGCAGTCTCTCTGGTCTGCATTACTCCGGCAACCGGTGTCTGTCAGCGATAATTTCTTCACCCTCGGCGGAGATTCAATTATTGCCTTGCAACTGGTGGCCCGGGCGCGTCAGCACGGGCTGGTGATTACGCCGAAAATGCTTTACGCGACACCGACCATTGCTGAACTGGCAGTGACACTCGGTGAAACAGCGCAACCTGCGGCTGAGCCTGAAACTGTAGCTGCTGACACACCAAAGATAAGCGCGATGCCTGATCAGCAGCGCCTTCTGCCGCTGTTACCGATTCAGCAGTGGTTCCTTGAACAGCCACAGCCTTACCCGCATTACTGGAATCAGGCTGTGATGCTTCGGGTTCCGACGCGGATTGTCCATCGTGTGATGAGTCAGGCGGTTGATGTTGTCTTGCATAAGCATCCGTTACTGACGGCGCGTTTTGAACATCTGGATACACCACAACAGGCCGGTTATTGGTTGTCTCATGAAACTGCGGCCGTTTATGCCGGATTTGACGGACAGGATCCGGCCGGATTAACGGCTTTAGTGGCCGCAACTCAGCAGAGTCTGAATCTGACCGAAGGGCCATTATTCAAAGTGGTTGCTTTCAATTTGGCTGACGGTAGCAGTCAACTGTTGCTGGTTGCCCACCATCTGGTGGTGGATAGCGTGTCCTGGCGAGTGATCGGCCGGGAACTGCATCAGGCCTATCAGCGCTTGTTGAATGGTGGTGCGGTGGCACTTGGTGAGGAAGAGACCACCGCAGCGCAGTGGCAGCAGCAGTTACAGCATTTGCCGGATGAGAAACTCACCGCTGCCGGGCAATACTGGCAGCCGATGGTCAATCGGTTTGATGCCGGGATGCTGATTGCCGGTGCCCAGCCCGGAACGGTCGGCGCCGTGCATACTCAACACCAGACATTCTCCTCCCAACTGACCGCCCGGTTGCTGGGTTTAGGGAACTTACATCAGCGCTCGGCTTGTGAAGTTGCCATGCTTGGCGCGCTGACTCAGGCGGTTCAGTCGCAGTTTCCGCGTGATCAGTTATTGATTGAGATGGAGAGTCACGGGCGTTGTCCTTGGCTGGCTGATCAAGATTTGAGTGAGACGGTCGGGTGGCTGACCAGCCGTTTTCCGGTTCGTTTTGACACGGCAGCTGAAGATTTGGATAGCGTCGCCCGCCAACTGGCAGCAGTGCCTGATCTTGGTATCGGTTATGGCGTGTTACGTTATCTGCATCAGCGGCTGGCATTTCCGGCTCCGCAGATCCTGTTCAATTATCTTGGCCAGACCGGCACGCTCGATATGGACTGGCAGTTGATTGACGGTGCCGGACAAGCGCGTCATCCCGACAGTCTTCGCCGCCAGTTGATTGAAGTGACCGCGCAGATCCGCGATGGTGTTTTGACGGTGGTGTGGCAGTATCCGCCAGCGCTGAAGTCGCAGCTCGACCCCGTTGCTGATGCATTTGCACAGCGGCTTGAAGGTATTGCGTCCTTCGCAGGACAGACGACTTTAGCGGGACAGACGCAGCAACAAGCGTTACGGGGACAGACGCCTTTAGCGGGACAGACACAACAACAAACGTTACGAGGACAGACGGCTCAGCCGGCGGCAGGATATGCGTTGACACCGGTGCAGCAGGGGATGTATTTGCATAGTTCTGCACTGCAAGGGGCAACACCGGATGAGTCGCTGTACTTTAATCAGACTGCGGTCGCGATTGAAGGGGCGTTGGATGCTGAAGCGTTTGTGCTGGCGTGGCAGCAAACGGTCAATCGTGAGCAGGCGCTGCGGGCGTATTTTCAGGACGATCAACAGGGCGAGCCGCGTCAATACTTTGCAGCGCAGGTGCATTTACCGGTAGACATCCTGGATTGGTCCGGTGATGGCATTACACAACAGCAACAACGCTTTGAGGCGTTGTGTCGGGCTGACCGGGATAAAGGATTTGATCTCAATATGCCACCCCTGATGCGTCTGACGCTGATTCGCATCGCGGAGCAGCAGCACTGGTTGATCTGGAGTCGCCATCATTTGATTGTGGATGCGTGGTGTTCGGCCTTGGTGATTCAGGACGTGATGTGCCGTTATCGTCAGGCGATGGGAGATACCTCGATTCAACTGACTCCGCGGCCGGATTTTTCGCTCTATCTCGATTGGCTGGCACAGCAAGACCTTGATGCATCCAAAACGTTCTGGAAAAACTATCTGTGTGGATTTGAAACACCGGTAGCGTTACCTGCCGGAACGCCTGATGACGGATTTGAGCTGTTTGATCATCGTTTGAGTGAAACGCTCACCTCAGCGGTGAAGTCGCTGTGTCGGACACATGGGGTGACTCTGAACTCAGTGATGCAGGCCGCGTGGGCTCTGACGCTCTCTCATCACAGCGGACAGCACGATATTGTGTTCGGCATGACTACGTCCGGGCGTCCTGCTGAGTTGCCGCAAGCGCAGCGAACTATTGGTATTTTCATTAATACTATCGCAGTGCGAATGACGTTACAGGCCGATCAGACGCTGGCGCAACTGCTGGAACTGGCACACCGTCAGGGCGTTGAGTTACGTGAGCATGAATGTCTGCCGCTGGTGGACATTACCGCACAGAGTGAGTTGGCTCAGAACGGCTCATTGCGGGGACTGTCGCTTTTTGATGCGCTGTTGGTGTTTGAAAATGAAGCGCTCGGGGAGGGGGCAGGCAAGACGGGGAATCACGGTTTGTCAGTTACACCGTTACAGGCCTACGAGCGGAATAATTACCCATTGACACTGACGGTAATGCCCCATGATGCGCTGATAATGCGGATGGGGTGCGACGGCAAACGGGTTTCTCTTCAAGCGGCGAAGGCGATGCTTTCGACCTTGGAACAAGTTCTGTCTGCTTTCACCACGGCTCAGGGCAGTGACATGTTGGCGGATATTGGTCGCCAGTGGATTGCTTCTGATGTCGGTTTCCGGGGCGAAGCGGTTACGCTGGATCAATGGCATCTTGGCGCGGGAATTTTGTCTGACTGGACACGTAAACGAGAGCGTGTTGCGGTGTCCGGGGCGGACGGACAGCTGACTTATGGTGAGCTGCTGGAACGGACGTTGCACCTCGCCCATGCATTACGATGCCGGGGCGTTGATAGCCACAGTCGGGTGGTGGTGTGTCATGCTCGTCAGACTGACATGTTGGTTGCGTTGCTGGGCGTTTATGCGGCCGGTGCCAGTTATGTGCCGCTGGATCCGTCTCAGCCTCAAGCACGCTTGCAACTGATCCTTGAAGAGACCTCACCGGACTTGATCCTGAATGATGGCCAGAATAATGGATCGGTGATGCTCGGCGATATCGGTCTCAATCACAGTGTATCGTCACTGATTGCGGCCACGCCGTTCAGTGAGACTGAACGTGAGCAAGCATTGACACGTTTGACGCAGCAAGATCAAGGCTCGGCCTATACCATCTTCACCTCCGGCTCAACCGGGCGGCCGAAAGGCGTCCAGATCCCACGGACGGCACTGAGTAATTTCTTGCACAGTATGGTGTCAGTTACTCAAATCACGGAAGCCGATAAATTACTGGCGGTCACCACCGTCGGGTTTGATATTGCGGTGTTGGAACTGTTCGTGCCGTTGCTCGTCGGGGCGCAGGTGGTAATTGCTGATGAAGCCATGGTGCGTGATGGCGCGGCGTTATCTGCATGTCTGCAACAGCAGGAAATTTCGGTGATGCAGGCGACACCGATGACGTGGCAGATGTTAATGGATCAACCGTCGCAAAACTGGTCGCACTTAACGGCCTTGGTCGGCGGGGAAGCACTGCCTCCCGCCTTAGCTGAAGCGATGATCTCTCGTGGTGCTCGCCTGCTGAACATGTATGGCCCGACGGAAACCACAGTCTGGTCATCTTGTGCCGAAATCACACCGGATAATATGGCGCAGCCACCGCTGGGCCGGCCGATTGCCAATACACAATTGTATGTACTGGATGCATGGCACAATCCGGTGGCTTTGGGCGCTGAAGGGGAGTTATACATCGGTGGTGACGGGGTGTCTCTGGGGTATCTCAACCGGGCAGACTTGACTGCCGGAGTTTTCTTACCGGATCCGTTTGCGCGCCGTGCTGACGCGGTCATGTATAAAACCGGGGATCGGGTGCGATTGTCGGTTGATGGTGAACTGTTCTATGTCGGCCGGACTGATTTTCAGATCAAGTTGCGCGGTTACCGGATTGAGACCGGTGAGATTGAAGCGCGGCTCGGCGCTATCGAGGGGATTCGCGAAGCGGTGGTCAGCCTCTGTTATGCCAATACCGAGAAAGCGTGTTTAGTCGGTTATGTCACCGTTAATGCCGCTGTTAATCAGGCTGATGATGTGATGAACCGCGACTACATTTTGTCAGCGCTTAAGCGTGTGCTGCCTGCGTATATGGTGCCTCAGCACATCGTTTATCTGGCGCAGATGCCGCTCAATGCGAACGATAAAATTGATCGCAAAGCTTTGCCTGAACCTCAGTTATCAGGCGTTATTTCGGCACAGAAAACCGCGCCGCAGACACCGGTTGAGATCGCGCTTGCTCAGGCTTGGCAGTTACTGCTTGGTACTGAAACAGTCTATCGGGAAGATGACTTCTTTGCGCTGGGCGGCAACTCGCTACTGGCTGGCCGGTTGGTGGCGATGCTTCGGCGTCAGTGGGCACTGACATTGCCACTCACGGCCGTGTTCCGTCACTCTGAGTTGCAGGCATTAGCGCTGCATGTTGAAGCAGAACCGACACAGGCGGTGGTTAACAAGCCGGACAACGAATGCCACGCAGACGCAGCACTACTGGTTCCGATGAATGCTCAGGCTGAAACCAATTTGCTCACTTGTCAGGCGCGGGATAACGTCTTTCTGCTCCATCCTGCCGGCGGGATTGTTCGTGCTTATCAGGCGATGGTGCAACAGTTCGATAATCGTTTCCCGGTTTATGGCATTGAATCACCGCAACTACACGGCCTCAGCGCGTCGGATTCACTAAATCTTGAGCAATTGGCTGATCGTTATGTGGCTCTGATTCGCAGTGTCCAACCTCATGGCCCTTATCGTTTGATCGGCTGGTCTTTCGGTGCATGGCTGGCAATGGCAATTGCACATCGGCTTGAAACGCTTAATGAGATGGTCGAGCAGGTGACGATTATCGATGCCCGGGCCGATGTCGATAAAGCGCGTTTGCAAGTGCCGGAACTCAACCAGGTTTCGCGTTATTTGGCCTGCCTCAATCATCGCCATCGGACGTTATTGCTGGACAATCATCTGGCGGAACTGACATTGCTGGAGCAAACGTTGGCAGGACAGACGCTGTTGGCAGGACAGACGGCGCAACCGGATCCGGAACCATCATCAGGTGGGGGATTATCGCGTCTGTCCCCGCAAGATTCGCAGGGCGTTGAGGCGTCTGTCCCCGTAAGTGCATCTCTCGGCATTAAACCGTCTGTCCCCGCAAGCACGGAGGCAGCGCAAGGGCGTCTGTCCCCGCAAGAGCAGGACTTGTTTGTGTTTGATACGCTGGCGCAGTTGTTGGGTGAGACGGCACTTTTGGATAATGAAGCAGCAGACCGGACGTTACGCTTGATGCAGATGCAGTTGTTGATGCAGAGCCATCGGTTGATGCGTGAACATGTGTTGCGGCCGGTTGCCGCACCGTTGCAGGTGTTTTGGTCGAGTCAGACGCTTGAGGGATCCCGCTATCAGCAAGGCGCGGATGCCGGAGAGTGGGATGGTTATGGTCAGGTACAGTCGCAAGTGTTCTCCGGGGATCATGACAGCATCGTGCGTGAGCCGCGTGTCGCTGAGCAGATACTCGCTGGTATCCTGAATTCAGCTATCGCAGTCAGTGATGATATGAGCTAAGTGATATTCTGAGCTTGTGTATGACTCAAGAGAGCCCGACCATGTCGGGCTCTCTAATAACTGCTATCACCAGCTCTTCATTACCAATGCGCTGTGACTTCATCAGCCAACCCCACGCCATCGCATTAGAAAAATTTAATCGAGTTGCGTCCACTAACCGCATCACGTTCAGTGGTTTTTTTATCCGGTTCAGGCTGATTATTTTTTCCCGTGGTTGAGCTATTCGGATTGGTCTTTTGCTGTTTTGGCTGCGGTGACTTTTTCTTCGCTGCGGGATTTTTCGCTCGGTTATTTTTGCTTTTACGCGGCGAAACATTTTCTGAATCTGTTGTCTGAGATGTCTTTTTACGGGCCGGACTCGGCTTCTTCCGAACGGGCGCAGACTGAGATGGCTCAGCCACAGGAACATCACAAATCACCAGATAGTATTCACCGTTAAACTCGACGAGATCACCGTCATAGATTTTACAGCGTTTGCGCCGTTCGACCTCACCATTGACCACAACATATCCGTCAGCAATCGCATATTTGGCTTCTCCGCCACCACTGAGCACATTGGCTAATTTCAGAACTTTATATAGTTCGATGGGCTGATGGTTGACTTCAATGCCAATCGCTTCGATTTCAATTTCTGCTGCTTCATCAGCGTGGTTGTCATGGTTTTGCATAGCTAAATTCTGAGAGATGATTTTGGGGAGAGTGTATCGGTTTGTCGGAGAAAGTGACAATGCTATTTATCGAAAATAGTAATAGTGGTCGGGAGAGATATTTTTCATATTTTAATTATTTGTTTTAAATGTAATTTTTGTTTTAGATATTCACTTAGTTTATTATTGGACCCCTTTTGTTTAACACAATATATGGCGTGAATATGAAGAAACAAGTAAAGCGTGCTGTTGCATTTGTTGTCACCGCATTGTGGGGCGCTTCGGTGTCGGCTGCGACGGGCTGCTATCCGGAATATACTGACGGTTCACAATGGTTTGAGAAAACGATTACCTTTAATCCCGCGATGACCATTAATTACGACTCATCGTCATGGGGAAGTATCCGTCATGTTGTGTTTAAGTTTGAGAGTTCAGAGATTGAGAATACCGGGGAACATCAGGTGAGCTTTAGTCGCGTTAATCTAAGGTATTGGTTAAGTGACGTTTTGGTTCAGCCTTTGATAAAACGTCAAACATCCGGATAGCGGTCATGCTATCCGGATGTTTGACGCTGAGTATGATTACGAATGACTAAATTGTTGCACCAGTCGTTGCAGGCTTTCCAGACGAGTTACAAGGGTATGCGTCCGTTCAACCGATGATGATGAGAGTGATTTTGTCGACTGAATCGCATCATTCATCCGCATCACATGTGCGTTGATCCCTTGGGTCACTTGTACTTGTTCGGTGATGGCTTGTGCCGTGTACGCACTTTGCTCGCCGATGGAGACTAAATCACTCACAATTGCCTCGAATGATTCCTTGCTTTGTTGTGATTTGACGACGCTTTGTTCTGAAGCCTTGACGCCTTCCGTCATCAACTGTCCCGTCTTATTGACAGTTGTTTGCAGCACTTCAATCTTTGAGCGGATGTCTCCGACAGACGTACTTGTTTTGGCTGATAAGGCACGGACTTCATCTGCGACCACCGCAAAGCCGCGCCCATGCTCACCGGCTCTGGCTGCTTCAATCGCGGCATTGAGGGCCAATAAGTTGGTTTGCTCTGCGATGCCTTGAATCATTTCCAGAATCGTTTCGATGCCATCAACATCGCTATACAGTTGGTTCAGCGCAGTTTTTGAATGTTCTAAATGTTGACTCAACAGATGAACGGTCCGGACGGCTTCATCAATGGTCTGAGTGCCTTCCTGCGCTTTGTTTTGCGCATCGTTCGCAAATTCTGCACTCTGTTTCGCCTGTTTGGAGACTTCATCAATTGAGGCCTGCATTTCTTCAGCTGAAACTGCCATCGCACTGGTGGCTGTTTCCTGTTCGTTTAACTCTCGATCAATCAACTGGCGGTTGTGTACTTCTTCATTGGCTGCCTGAAGCAGGGCGCCGGACGTTTCTTTGGCCCGAGCCGTTACCGCTCTCAACTCTGCACGCTTCATCAGCAGTGCCAGCTCGATGCGGGAGAAATCATCACAATGGCCGGTATAAGGTTGTTCCATGAGGGGATTGCTGTAATGGTCTTGAGCCAGTTCATTCAAGGTTGTCATGCGCAGTTTCAATCGAAATGAACACCCGATCTGGAGCAGTACCGATGGGAGCATCACCCCGAGTGTGAGCGGCAGCGAAAAGAGCTTAAACGCGAAAGCAAGCAGGGTTGCAAGTTGTATGAATGTCAGCCCCAGCAAAAGACTGAACCATGGGATACGTCTGATGGTGACCGGGCCTTTTTTCAAACGCTGATACAGAGAGGTTGCCCGCGAAATCTGCTCATCCGTAGGCTGTGTTCTGACGGATTGATATTCGTAGATTTTCCCATCTTTGCCCATGATCGGTGTGACAAAAGCAGAGACCCAATAATGGCCGGAATTTTTACACTGATTCTTGACCAGTCCCATCCAACTCTTACCCGATTGGATATACTCCCACAACTGGCCAAAAGCTGCCCGCGGCATGTCATGATGGCGAATGATATTATGTGGTTTACCGAGGAGTTCCGTTTGTTGATAACCGGCAATGCGGCAAAAATCGGCGTTGCAGTCGGTGATATGGCTGTCGGGGGATGTAGTTGATATGAGGCTGTCATGCTCTGAAAAACTGACTCTTTTGTCTGTCATCGTAATCTCTTTACTATCGATCTGTCCGTGATGATTCATGCAGTGTTTTGTGTTTAAGCGCAGTCATTTGCATAGAGTTACAATTCTATCAAATAAACATGACAGGATGTTGATATGGGTCATCAAGTCAATCGCTATTTATACTGTGCTGTGCAGCACAGTTACATGGTCTTTCATTGATAGTGTCTCAAATTACATGCTATGTTGACGCTGGATATGGATTGTTAATGCATAAGCATGCAAAACCTGAAGATCTCAAAGCATTTGCTACCCGCATTGTTTTGAAATCTTCAGGTTTTTTTATATAAAAACGAGTTTGGATGAACATGAAGGTTGAAAAAGTACTCAATAATAATGTCATTATCTCTGTTGATGAGCATGGGCACGAAGTAGTTGTGATGGGCAAAGGGATCGGCTTTCAAATGAAGAAAGGGATGTCAATTCATCAACAACTGATTGAAAAAGTATTTACTCTGACCAAAACTGACGATAAAGCACTCGACGCGCGTTATCACGAACTGCTGGGAAAAATTCCTTTAGAACTGCTTTCTGTCACGGAATCAATCGTGGGCTTAGCGGAGCGGGATTTACCGGGACAGTTGCATCCGAGTGTGCGTATTTCACTGGCTGACCACTTGTTCTTTGCTCTGGAGCGAATGGTGAAAGGGCAGCAGATCAAAAATGCGATGTTATGGGAAATCCGGCAACTTTATCCGCAGGAATACCGGGTCGGCCTTGAAGCATTACGGTTATTGAAGGAAGCTTCGGGGATTCAGTTTGATGAAGATGAAGCGGGCTTTATCTCGTTGCATTTAGTGAATGCGCAGCTCAATGAAGATATGAACAATACCATCAGTGTGACCAATCTGATTCGTGATATTGTGCAGATGATCCAGTACCAGATACAAATCAGTCTCGATGAAAATAGTACCGATTTTCAACGATTAGTGACCCATTTGAAATTTTTTGCGCATCGACTCATTCATAAGACAACAATTCAATCAGATGATGACTCACTGTTTATCTCTATTAAAGAGAAATATCCGCAATCATTTGATTGTACAAAGAAAATTGGGCAGTACGTCGCAAAAAAATATCAACATGAGATGACTTCAGAAGAGATGATGTTTCTGACGATACATATAGAGCGGGTCAGACGGGCTGCTCATCCATGATTGCAGAGAAAAGATGAAATGAATCATTATCAGCAACTGGCGAGCCAGATTCTAATCTTTGTCGGTGGTGCGAATAATATTAAAAGTGTCGTTCATTGTACGACACGCCTGCGTTTTGTGTTGAAAAATGAAGAGAAAGTCGCAGGTGAAAAACTTCTTGATCTGCCGGATATTATCACGGTGATGAAGAGCTTGGGCCAGTATCATATCGTAGTCGGTGGACATGTTGCCCAAATCTATCATGAGCTTCTGGTGCTGTTAGGTGAAAACGTGGAAGAGAAACACGTTTACGGATTTTTTAACCAGTCTATCGATATCATTACCAGCATTTTTACGCCGTTACTCGGGTTATTAGCGGGTGTCGGCATTCTCAACGGGATGTTGACGTTATTTTCCACACTGGGTTGGCTTGACACGGATGGCGGTGTGTATCGTTTACTGAGTCTTACATCGACATCAACCTTCATCTTTCTGCCGATTTTTCTGGGCTATACCGCTGCCAAAAAGTTTAAGGGACGCCCGTTTGTGGGGATGGCAATCGGTGCTGCCATGGTTCACCCTGATATTATCAGCACCGCCGGTTTATTTTTCTCACAAAGTGCTTATAGCAGTCAGACGCTCGATACGTTTTTAGGCTTACCCATTTATTATATTGATTATTCATCGAGTGTTCTGCCGGTGATACTTGCGGCTTGGATGAATGCGAAACTTGAGCATTGGCTCGCGAAATACATAACGTTTTCTTTTGCAGATTTACTGATTCCCATGCTGTGTCTTATTGTGACTGTCCCGATGACATTTATTTTTATCGGACCTTTTTCATCTTGGATCGCCTTTGAAATATCATGGCTGATTATTTCGCTGTATCAGGTTGGCCCCGGAATTGCCGGGTTACTGATGGGGGCGATTTGGGAAGTCCTCGTTGTGTTTGGCATCCATTGGGGGCTGGTGCCAGCGATAATGAATAATATTTCTGTCTATGGCTATGATGTGTTGATACCTTTGCTGATGCCCGCAGTCTTCGGGCAGGCCGGTGCTTGTCTCGGACTGTTTTTTCGTGAAAAAGATCGGAAGCGGAAAGGACTATTGGGTTCTGCTTCTGTCACGGCATTTTTGGGGATTACGGAGCCTGCGGTGTATGGATTTACATTACCCAATAAACGGCCTTTTCTGTTTGGGTGTCTGGGAGGCGCTTTAGGTGGGTTGTTGGTTGGTCTTTATCAAACCAAAGTGTATTCCATGGGAATTATGAGCCTGTTTACTATGGCACAAATTATTCCTGAACATGGGATTGATGCCACCGTTTATGCAGCTTTAGCCGCCAATATCATTGCTGCATTATTTGCGGGGTACTTGAGTTATTATTTCTCCGGTCAGCCTGCTTTGAAAGCACCTCATCCCCGGAAGGACGCCGATGTTAACAAAGATCATGCGCAAGCAAGCACATGCTCACCAGAGCCGGGAGTCGAGCATACTGCTGAGACATCAGCAGTTAAGACACAACAAATTAAGCAGCAACTAATTAAGCAACAACCGATGGCCGCTGATGAATCGGTTCAAAGTGCATTCAGTGAAACCATTTTTTCTCCTTTATCCGGGGAGATTCTTCCGCTGGAAGAGTCGACAGATTCGATTTTTGCGATGGGGATTTTAGGGGCGGGGATTGTGATTATTCCTGACAGTGGCACCGTGTATGCTCCGGTCGATGGTGAAGTGGTCTCCGATTTCAATGGCGGTCATGCGATTGGTCTCAAAACTCAGCAGGGCGTGGAAGTCTTTATTCATATTGGCATTGATACGGTAAAACTGAAAGGGATGCATTTTTCCGCGCCATTGCCAAAAGGAACACAGGTGAAGCGAGGGCAACCGCTCATCGATTTTGATTATGCGGCTATATCTGCGATGGGGTACGATTTAGAAACGGTGGTGATTATCAAAAATGCCGAGGAGTATGCTGCTGAAGTGATATGCCATGCTCAGAAGGGAGACCCGATTGAACATGGCACGGTATTGCTGACCGTCCGGGCCGACACTGCTATGACTCACCGTGAGCAAGAGCAATACTTGCTCGGCGATAGTGATTGCTAATCAAGGTGACTAATTTATTCAGTGACTGCTCGTTTGAGTGACTAACTCATTTTGATTAAGCCTTTGAGCAGCGCTTTATTATTGATCACATCGGCTTCGTAACTATGACCAATCGTATTGAAATCAAAAGTATGGGTCAGCATGATACTGGAAGTGAGTACGCCTTCTTCCATCAGGTGCTGCACTTTGCAAAAGTCTTCCATCGTTGCGTTACGACTGCCCATCAGTGTAGTTTCTTTCTTATGAAAGTCCGGGTCATTAATTTCCAGATTGCCTTTAAACAGCCCGACAAAGACGATTTTGCCACCGTGGCGAATATGGTTAACGGCACTATTCATGGCACGAGGGTTACCGGTGGCATCAATCACGGTCTGAGCCAGTGAGCCGCCGAATGCCGCTGCCAGTTGCTCGTGGAAGTCTTCATCGAGTGGGTTGAGTGTCGGCAGATTCAGTTCGCGCCGGACATGTTCGATCCGCTCCGGTTGTGTGTCCGCCATGATCACATTGGCCCCATCAGCGGCTGCGATTGCCGCAGCACCAATCCCAATCGGACCGGCACCGACCACCAACACCGCTTCGTTCGGTTTGACATCTGCACGCCGGACCGCATGGGCACTGATCGCCATCGGCTCAATCAACGCTGCGGTTTGATCATCTACGTTGTTCACTTTGAGCAGGTTGCCTTCCGGCACGGTTAGGTATTCGCTGAATCCGCCATCGCGATGAACACCGATCACGGAGATATTTTCACAGCAGTTGGTTTTGCCACTCTGACAAGAAGGACAGGCATGACAGGCAACATAGGGGATTAAGGCGACTTTATCCCCCACGGCGAAATCGCTGGTGACGCCTTGCCCCAACGCATGTACGGTGCCACAGAGTTCGTGACCGAGAATTCGGGGATAAGAGAAGAACGGCTGATTGCCGGTGTAGGCATGGATATCGGTACCACAAATACCGACGGAGGAGACTTTCACCAGAATCTCTTTGTCTTGCGCTTGCGGAATAGCTTGTTCGACGTACTGCAGATCAAACGGTTTATCGCAGATTAATGTTTTCATAGGTATCTCTCATGATGGACGCATAAAAACATTGTATTTAGGTTGTTTTTTATTTGATTAAATTCTCGAAAATGCTCAGGCATAGTCAATCTTTTCTGCTTTTTAATGGTATTTTATAGGGATGGAGGGCATCAATGGCTAGAAATAAAAAACTTCGCGAGATCATTGCGAACCAGTTACTCGATGCAGTTCGTCTCGAACATATTGAGTCACCGTTACCGTCTCAGTCTTCGCTGGCTGACTTGTTTAGTGTCAGTCGTACCACGATTCGGCATATCATGAACGATCTGCGCGACAAGGGAATATTCAGCGAGACCGAAAGCGGATGGGAGGTGGCGCGTTTACCCTCAGAAGAAGATGAATACGCCACGACGATGTCAGAGAAAGATCTGCAAAGTAAAGTCTTTGAAGTGTTCTTCAACGATGAGATTAAAAATAAACGGATGTTGCCGGGGCAGGAATTTACTGAGCTTGAGTTGTCGAAACGCTCCAAGTGTTCAACCTCGGTTGTCCGTGAACATTTAATCCGCTTTTCCCGGTTTAATTTTATTGAGAATATCAACCGCGGCCGGTGGCGGATGATTCGTTTTGATGAACATTATGCCGCGAGCTTAATTGAGTTACGGGAGATGCTGGAGTGTCATGCTTTGAATCGCTTCATGAACTTACCGCGCAGTGATGAGCGGTGGCTGAAGGCTCAATACCTGCTGTATGAGCACCGGGAACTGCGAGATGCCATGGTGAGTGAATATCAGGCATTTTCTGAACTCGACCATAAATTCCACTCGCTGTTACTATCCGCCTCAAATAATCCTTTCATGGATCAGTTCTATGACATCATTTCGGTGATCTTCCATTATCACTATCAGTGGGACAACACGGATCTGCGCAAACGCAACATGGTGGCGATTGAAGAGCATATGGCAATTCTGAGCAAGATGATTAGCGGGGATGATCTCGGAGCGATGGGCGAGTTACGACGCCATTTGCAGACCGCGAAACGTACCATGGAAAACAGCCTGATTACCAATACGCTCTGATTTGTTCGCGGGACAGACGCGCTATTTGTTATCAGACGTGTTAGCGGGACAGACGCTCTAATTTGTTCTATTTGAATTTGTTCGCGGGACAGACACGCTATTTGCCGTCAAACAGCGGGCCCTCATGGGCCCGTTTGTATTGATAGCTATGGTTTATCCGAAGACTAAATTGGGCAGGCCGGTTGAGATCACCGGAATATAGGTGAGCATCAGCAGGGCGACAATCAGTAAAATCCAGAACGGCATGATCTCTTTGACGAAATCTTCAATCGACACCTTGGTGATCGAGCATGTGGTGAACATCACCGTTCCGAGCGGCGGGGTGATGGTGCCAATTGCACCGTTGAAAATAAAGACGATCCCAAAGTGAACCGGGTCGATGCCGTAAGACTGAGCGACCGGTGCCAGCAGCGGAGCCAGAACGATCATCACCGCATTGCCTTCCAGAAACATACCGATAATTAACAGGAACAGATTGACCAGCAATAGGAATGTCAGCGGACTTTCCACGGTAGCGGTGAGCCAGGCTGCGAGCTGTTGGGGTACACGCTCCCAGGTGAGGAATTTAGAAAAGCCCACAGCCATACAGATGATCAACAGGACATTGGCAGAGGCCAGAACCGACTCTTTGGTGGCATCCCACAGCGTCTGAGTGTTCATATTTTTATAGACGAACATGCCCAGAACCAGTGCATAAATGACCGCCGCCGTACCGGCTTCAGTCGGGGTAAAAATCCCGAAGCGAATCCCGCCGATAATGATCACCGGTAGCAGCAAGGCAAGAAAGGCATCTTTGGCCGAGACCGTGATTTCACGGACAGAAGCGCGCTTTTCACGAATCGGTGCGTAGTTGCGTTTTTTGGCAATAAAGGCAACCAAAAGCATCATCATCAGGCAGAGTAAAATACCCGGCACCACCCCGGCAAGAAATAATTTTCCGATGGAGACATTGTTGACATAGCCGTAGATAATCAGGGCGATGCCCGGCGGAATAATCGGCGTGATGAGTGATGACGCTGCAGTGACCGCAGAAGAAAATGACGCGCTATAGCCTCGTTTCACCATCTGTGGCACCAGGAGTTTAGAGCTCATGGCTGCGTCCGCAATGTTCGAGCCGGACAGACCTCCCATTAATGTACTGAGGATGACGTTGACTTGTGCCAAGCCACCGTTCATGTGTCCCGTCAGCACCTCGGAGAATTTCAGCAGACGTTTACTGATCCCCGAATAGTTCATAAATACACCGGCCATGATAAAAAACGGGATGGCAAGCAGTGTGATGGAATCCAGACCACCGGCAAGCCGCTGAATCAGAATCATCATCGGCATGTGGCTATTGAGCAGGAAATAAGTCAGTGTCGCGATGAAGATACAAAATGCAACCGGAATCCCTAGCACAAATAAAAACAGCAGTGCAGAAATGGGTAAAATAACGGACATGATTAGTCTTCCTTACGACGCGATGTGAAAAAGGTATAGAGATGTTTCAATTGGTGATACAGCATAAACATGCCGCTGAACGGAATTGCAGCATAGATATAGACGTATGGAATCTGGAGTGAGGGCGTGAACCGGACTTGTGAAAATGGCAGTAATTTCCATCCCAGATTGATGATGAAAGTCAACGCAAAAATAACAAATAGAGGCCGAATCAAGTTATCGAGGACATGTGCCGCCGCCGCAGGCAGTTTATGCGATAAAAAATCAATCCGTACCACTTCATCGGTGCGCATTAAGGCACTGGCTCCCATGAAGGTTGTCCAAGTAAACAGCGCCAGACAGACTTCTTCAACCCATGAACTGGGAGAATTGAACACATACCGGGTAATGACACCGTAGCTCATCAGCAAAACAATGAGCGCAAGTGAGGTTGTGGCAATCACGGTATCGAGCTGACTGATACGGTCTAAAACGGCGATAAGCCTGTTTTTTGAGGTTGGAACGACCTGATTTTGCAACATTTGAGTTTCCATGATGAGCTCCAAAAAGCTTGACGACGGGGCTCAGACTCGAGCCCCGTCATGATTACAACTGAGATAGCTTTTCTTGAATGTCTTTATATAAATTGGGAGACCATTCAGGGAAGTCATTCTGAACCGCCTGACGGGCGGCTTTTTCGAAAGCCGGAATATCGACTTCGTTGACGGTCACTCCTTGGGCTTTCAGCTGATCGATGGCTTGTTTTTCACTCTCAGCAATCAGGTTCGCCCCATACTTCACCATATCCCGGCTGGTACTGACGATGATGTTTTGTTGCTCTCGAGATAAGCTGTTCCAGAAGTTCATCCCCGCCACAAATGGCGACATGTGTTTGGTGTGAGCCGTTAAGCTGAGGTTCTTCGCCACTTCATAGAATTTACCGCCATAGAGAACCACGGCTGGGTTTTCAACCCCATCGATCACTCCTTGAGAGAGAGCCGGATAAACGTCAGACAGAGACATCGGAGTCGGGATACCACCCATCGCTTTGACGGTGGCAACAAATAAACGCGAGTGCTGCACGCGAACTTTGACACCTTTGAGATCAGCCGGAGTATGAACCGGTTTTTTAGACAGCAGATGACGCGTACCATAGACCACATCAGGCACGACGATCTTCAGGCCCTTTCCTTCAAGTTGCTGACTGAGGCCTTTAAACCAATCGGTATGGAGCAGTTTCGATTTTTTCTCAAACGACTGAGACAGATAAGGCGCGTTGATCACCCCAAAATCAGGGATGGTATCCATCAGATAGCCGTAAGAACTAATCGTGATAATGTTCGCCCCCAGTTTCGCTTGCTCCATGACTTCGGTTTCACCGCCGAGCTGGCTGGAAGGGAAGAGGCGGAACTTAATATCACCATGTGACTTTTCTTGCACTTGATCGGCCCAGTAGTGCATCGCTTTATCAATCGGTTCACCGGGCTGATTACCATAAGCAATCATGATTTCAGTGGCTGCATTGGCACCGAAACTCACAGCGAGTGTCAGACCGATTGCCGAAGTTAATTTTTTAATATTATGCTGCAGGGTTTTCATGGGTTTATTCCTTTATCAGTTCTGTTGCGGTGAAAAACTTAAAGTTTCTTCAGTGCTTCTTTCATTCCAATTGATTGAATCGTATCTACATACCTCACAACGAGGTGCTCTAAATTCGGGAGTTTGGTTAAATCAACATCCCAGTGTTGTTGCAGACCGAGAAAATCCCTGACCGGAACTGCATGACTACCCGTGGTTGCACGCCACGTCTTGAAATGGGCTAACAAATGTTCATCATCATTCAGCGGAATATCATCCCCGTTACGCTGGCCCAGATAGAAACAGTAGAGCGCTGCGAGACTGAAGCTGAGATATTTCGGTGCGGTTCCCCGGCTTTCGGTATAAGTAATCAGCTGTGGCAGGAGCCGGGTTTTAAATTTCGTCAGCGAGTTGAGCGCAATCGAAATCAAATAATGTTTGATATAAGGATTTCTGAAGCGATCCAACACACTCTCTTTGAATGCCTGAAGTTCTTCTTCGGTCATCGACAGTGATGGAATCACTTCGTCATTGAGCAGAGCATCAAGAAATGTAGTGATATCCTCGTCTTGCATGGCTTGTCCGACGGTGTCCAGACCGGACAAGTAAGCCACCGGCACCATCGCAGTATGCGCGCCATTCAAAATACCGACTTTGCGTTCTTTGTAAGGCTTAATGTTGTCAACAATCTTGATATTGAGCTGGCACTGATCCAACTTGAGTTTGTCGTTGAGCCACTGTGGTCCTTGAATCACGAATAAGTAGTAATATTCAGCTGCCACAAGAAACTTATCTTGATAGCCCAAGGTGGTTTCGAGAGCATCAATCTCATCTCTTGGATAACCGGTAACAATTCTGTCAACAAGCGTCGAGCAAAATGTGTTTGCGGTCAAGATCCAATCGGTAAAACCGTCTTCAAGTTCCCAAAGCCGGGCATATTTGAGCACCATCTCTTGCAGCTTTTCTCCATTGTTATCGATCAGTTCACAAGGGAGTAAGATCAGTCCTTTATCCTGACGCCCCTGAAAATGCTGATAGCGACGGAACAAAAACTGCGTTAACTTCGCCGGGAAGGTCTTCGGCGGGTATGCGTTGAAGGTATCCTGTGCATCGTATGCAATGCCGGCTTCGGTTGTATTGGAGACGACCCACTCTAATTCTGGGTTTTCGGCAATTTGCAGTACTTGCTCATACTCACCGTAAGCCAGCACTTCCCGGTTAACCGAGGTGACAATCCGTGGCTGCGAGACACTTTGCCCTGCTTCGTTTATGCCGCGAATCAGCGCGGTATAAACCCCGCCTTGGGTATCCAGTTTGGGATGCCCGGCATCAATCGGTCTGACGATGGTCACACCGGCATTGAAGTCTGTCCGTTCATTGAGAAGATCAATTTGCCAGTCGACAAATGCGCGTAAAAAATTACCTTCACCAAACTGAATGATTTTTTCAGGCCGATGGGGTTGGCTTGCTAGGTCTCTGCTCAGTAGCGTCATTTCATATCCCTAAGATTATACGTAACTCTGTGTGTCGGACAGGTGTTATCGAATGAGTTAGGGCAAGTCTAAGGTCAGGTAAAAAAATTGTAACAGCAAAAAACCTTCAAACGTGTAAGTGATCATTTTTGTCTGTTTTTTATCTGTTTTTTATTCCGATTTTTATCACGTTTTGGCTATTGAAAACGGGTTGAATATGAGAATTGTTATTTTAAGGGCGTATTTTTTTAAGATGGGTTGTTTTTTATTTGCTTAAAATACAGGTCGCAGAGTACACTCTATGAGTCGGACGGGGTCACTTAACAGGGATACCCATGAAAAAGTTCATCAAAATCAATCCAAGCGACAATGTTGTCGTTTGTCTCGACGCGATTCAGGCCCATCAGCAGCTTGATGTGGATGGCGTGATCATCACCGTTGCAGAAGATGTCGAACGGGGCAGTAAAGTGGCCATTCGACCTATTTCGCGTGGTGAAAACATTATTAAATATGGCAGTCCGATTGGTGGTGCGACGGCAGATATTGAAGCCGGGCAGTGGGTGCACACCCACAATATGAAGACCAATCTGTCTGATACCAATAGCTACCAATACCAGCCCAAATTTGCCCAAGTGCCACTGCTGAGCACGCAAGAGCGCACCTTTCAAGGTTATGAGCGTGCCAATGGCGACGTGGCGATTCGCAACGAAATCTGGGTGATACCGACAGTCGGCTGTGTCAACGGCATTGCAAGACAGGCGGTTGAACGCTTCAAACAGAACCATCCTCAACTGCAATGTGATGGCATCCATCTGTTTACGCATAACTATGGGTGCTCACAGCTCGGTGAGGACCATGAAAATACCCGCAAAATCCTCGCCAACATGGTCAAACATCCCAATGCCGGTGGGGTATTGGTGATAGGGTTGGGATGTGAGAACAATCAGATCGTCCCGTTTCAGGAACTGGTGGGTGACGTCGATCCCGATCGGGTACGTTACATGGTGGCGCAAAACGAACGGGATGAAGTGGCTGCGGCTGTTGAACAGTTAACGCAAATTTATCAGACCGTACAGCGTGATGTGCGTAGCGAGATGAGCATCGGCCGGTTACGCGTCGGCTTAGAGTGCGGCGGGTCTGACGGGTTGTCAGGGATTACCGCCAACCCAATGCTCGGGGCGTTTTCTGACTACCTGATCCAGTTCGGGGGCACGTCGGTGTTAACCGAAGTTCCGGAGATGTTCGGTGCCGAGCATATTCTTTTCGAACGGTGCATCGATGAAGCAACCTTTGATAAGGCGGTGGGCATGATTAACGGCTTTAAACAATATTTTATTGCCCACGAGCAGCCTATTTATGAGAACCCGTCACCGGGGAACAAAAAAGGCGGTATTTCTTCGCTCGAAGATAAATCGATGGGGTGTACGCAAAAAGCGGGCAATAGCCCGGTGATTGATGTACTGGCCTATGGTGAGAAGTTGTCTTTACCCGGTTTAAATCTGTTGAGTGCACCGGGCAATGATGCAGTTGCCACATCGGCGCTGGCTGCGAGCGGGTGTCATATGGTGCTATTCTCTACGGGGCGTGGGACGCCTTACGGTGGTTTTGTGCCGACCATGAAGATCGCGACCAACTCTGAGCTGGCGGAGAAAAAACCGCATTGGATTGATTTCAATGCCGGCCCATTGGTGGAAGGCGTCACCATGCCCGAGATTCTCGACCAGTTTATTGAGTGCGTGGTTGCGATTGCCAGCGGTGAGCCGGCTAACAATGAAAAGAATGATTTTCGTGAACTCGCGATCTTTAAATCGGGGGTGACGCTTTAGTTACCCTTGACGTTGTCTGCAAATCCCTCAGCAAGTCAGCGGCAGCGCCCGGCGATGTGAATGCATCTGCCGGGCGTAATGCTTGAGTGGCTCCTTGATCAAAAGGGACTTCTGAGCAAAAGCGGCCCCAATCAATGGAGGATGGCTTTTGAGCGCGGCTTCGGCCGTGGTTTCACTTTCAAAAACATCACAATATTACCGGTCAGAATCAGCATCAATCCAACCACAGCGCTTTGTGTCCAGACATAACCTTCAAACAGCGTTGAGATCGATAACGCCACTAACGGAAATAAGATCGTCGCATAAGCAGCCGCGCCTGTCCCGATACGCCCCACCAGCGCAAAGTAAGTGCCAAAGCCAATCACGGTGCCAAAAATCGCCAGATAAAAGAGCGCGCCGAGGTAGCTGACGGTGGTGTCAATGGTGAAATGCGTTCCGGTGACCCCAATGATCAGTAGCATAGTGAGCGCGCCATAGAGCATCGCATAGGCATTGGTGGATAAGACATCGTTGCCTCTGTTCTGATGGCGGGCACTGATCATATTACCGAGCGAGAAGCCGTAAGTTCCCAGCAGGCACAGGCCGATGCCGATCAGGGTTGAGGTATTAAAGTCATTGGCAAATACACTCTCCCAGAACAGACAAACAATGCCTGAAATACCGATCAGACTGGCAATGGCGAGTCGGTAGGTAATGCGCTGGCCGAGAAATATCACGCCATTGATCGCGTTAAACACAATCGCCATTGAAAATAAAACCGATTCTAAGCCGCTGTTGATATAGTGATTGGCTGAATAAAAGCATAAAAAATTCAGGCAGAACACGCACACCCCTTGCAGCAGGCAGAAGAGGTGATCGCGTCGATTGATGGCTTGTAGTTTGCCTGACCATTTCAGAATGGTAATGAGCAGACATGAGGCAATCGCAAAGCGGTAGAATACCGAAACCATTGCGGGGACGTCGCCCGTTTGGAGTGCAATGGCAAACCAGGTTGTTCCCCAGATGAGGACAGTGATGAGATAGAGTGAACCGTTAATCATATTTTGTTTTATCCGTCTGAATCGTACGACGGTGATTTTAACCGTGTTGCCATGACCGGGATTACAGGGGCTTGCTGACTATTTACATATTCTTGCGGGTTTTTTGAGAAAGGCTGCCGGGATCGGTTTGCTTGCCATCATGATTAGCCATAAACTGGTTTCTGGTTAAAGTTGATATACCGGAGAGGATAAACCATGTCTGAGCCGTACCGGATGATTGAATGCTTACAGCAGCAGAAGGCGCAGCAGTTAGATTCAACTGTGCTGGACAACGGTACCGGAGTGACATCCTGGTATAATCAACATGCGCTGGTAGATGTCAGTGCGCCTGAACATCATACCTTGAGTTTATATGTCAAAGATGGTTATCAATCTTTCCTGAAAACGCCGCACGGCTGGCGTAACGGTGGCAAGCCAGACCGGATGTGCCTGATGCCCAAAGATTATTCGTCTGTCTGGGATATTCGCGGCTCATTATCGTTTGTTCATTTTTATTTTACTGACCGGCACTTAAAACAGGTGGCGGAATCGGTGTGGGACAAGAGTCCCTACGGAATTAGTATCGATGAACGAATCTTTGCCGATGACCCGCAAGTCACCACGCTGTACCGGCAATTTTTATTGAATCTGAGTTGGAATGATTCCGCTGACCGCTTAGCGCTGAGTTCAGCAACGACACTATTGCTCACTCATTTAGTTCGCCACTACACCAATTTTAAATGGAATCCGGTACCCGTCACCGGCGGACTGGCGCCTTTTCAACTGGCCAGAGTGAAAGCCTATATTGAGGCAAATCTCAGTGCCTGCATCCAACTTGCTGATTTAGCTGGAGTTGCGAATTTAAGTGAATACCATTTTGCGCGGATGTTTAAACAATCCGTCGGGCTGGCTCCGCATCAATATGTGATGCAGCAGCGCTTACTGTTGGCGAAAACGCTGCTGAAGAAAACCGATCTGTCTTTAGTGACCATCGCTCTGCAGTGTGGTTTCAGTTCATCGGGGCACTTTTCCAATCGTTTTAAACTTGCCAGCGGATGTACCCCAAGCCAATACCGGCACCGTTAGACAAATTCGTAAAAAGTGATATGAACCTGTAATTCCGCTGAGTTCAGTCAATATGTCACGTATGGATGCCCCACGATAGCAGGGCGTTTGGGGATGGTTCGGTTAATAGTTGATGGTTTGTTTGACGGGAGACCGGGTTGCCATCCGGGCGGTGATCTCGGGCAATAGCTTGGCATGACTCGACGTGTCATCCTGATCGAGCCAAACCAGCTCGCCAATGTTCATCGGTTTCGCTTTTTGGGCTAACGTTTCCAGTTCCGGCAGATATTCAGCTCCGGGGTGGCCTTTTTTCCGGTAGGGCAAACGCTGTTTGTAACGTTCAACCACCGTCTCCGGCGACACTTGATTCCATACCTCGATCACATGGTGAATATTGGCTTCATCCACATACCGGAGCAGCTCGGCTTTGGGACGGAACCCAAACCAGGCATCGACCACATACACACATTCATCAGGGGCTTGGGCGATCGTGTCCCAAATAACTTGATAAGCGGCCTGACCGAGTTTTCGGTTGAGTTTGCGATCCACATCGCTATAGAGACCCATAAACGGCTCTTTAATGGTATCGATCGACAAATAGGGGCAGGTAAAGTATTCGGCAATTTTGGTTGCCGTCGTGCTTTTGCCTGACGCCGGGATTCCATTAACAAGAATGACAGTTTTCATAGTAAATTCAGCACCTCTTCTTTCGTCGTCGCATGTTTTAATTGCTCCCGGGTTTTTGCATCACTGAGCCGCTCAAAAATGGGCCGCAGGCCTTGTTCAATATGACTGTGACCATCTAAAGCACATAACATGATAATCAGATCAACTTCAGGGCTTGATTGAATGGTAATCGGATGTTTGAGGGTGACTAAACTAAAACCAAGCCGGTTCACGCCGTCCTCCGGCCGTGCATGGGGCAGTGCAAACCGTTCGTCTTCGAACACGTAATAAGGGCCGGTTTCTTCAGTCGCCGTTTTAATCGCATCTAAATAAGAGGGATTGATAAATTGATGATCCAACAGTGGGCGGGCCGCAATATCGAGTGCCTCTTGCCAGTCTTTCGCATCCACTTGTAACTGGATCGCATCGGCTTCCACTAAAAGCGCTTTCAGCATAATGTTTCCTTCTCAGAAATTTTTCCGCGCGGTATTTCTCAGCTCATTCATTTTGTCAAACACATCGTCGACACGATTTTGGTATGCAGGAACTTGTGCATAAATTGAGGCTGCCTGAGTGTATTTGACCAACAGATTTTGCCGCAGGGTTATATCATCGGGGGTTGCAGCATACTGTTGTTCCAGTTGCAAAATGGCTTGGTGAATGGCATCCGCCTCACTTTCAGTGACTGTCGGGGTATTGTGGCCAGCGAATAACTTTTTCAGGAATTGCATATGAGCCTCCTCAATGGCCCCGCCGCAGCGGGGCGCTGAATCGTGATTTAAGCGATGTGATTGAACTATCTGTTATTTACGTCTCTGTTATTGATGTCTCTGTTATTGAAAGAGACGCATCTTCTCCGCAATGACTTCTCTGACCGCTTTACGCGCCGGAATAAAGAACTTGCGCACCGAGTCGTCTACTTTGCCGCTGGAGAAGGTATCCTGACAGTGTTTCACCCATTGGACATTCATTTCGGTGCCGACATTGACTTTATCCATCCCGTGACGAATGACATCACGCATATCTTCATCACTGACGCCGGTACCGCCATGGAGAACCAGAGACTTGTCGACCGCCTGATGGATTTCTGCCAATAATTGGTGCTGAATATTGGTTTTGGCGGTGTAAGACCCGTGCACCGTGCCGATACTGACGGCCAGCATATCAACATCAGCCTCGCGGACAAACTGAGTCGCCTCTGCTACCGTCGTAAAAGCGATGTCACTATCGGCAACGGCTTTACCGTCTTCCGCACCGCCGATGGCGCCTAATTCCGCCTCAACAGTGACATTGAACCGGCGGGCGTATTCCAGAATGATATTGGTATTGGCAATATTTTCCTCTAACGGTAAATGCGATCCATCGTACATCACACTGCTGAACCCACTGTCGATGGCTTTTTTGATGTCATCGAGATTTGAACAGTGATCCAGATGTAAACAGGTGGGCACATCGTGTACTTCAGCCAAGGTTTTGATCGATCCCACCAGTAACTCACGGCCTAAATATTCCGCCGTGCCCGTTGAAATTTGGATCATCAACGGGGCGTTGGTATCGAGCGCCGCTTCGAAATAAGCGGGGAGCATTTCAAGACAGTGCAAGTTAAATGAACCCACCGCATGAAACCCGCGTCGTTGTGCAATGGGCAAGAGTTGTTTGAAATTAAGCAGTTTCATTAGCGATATCCTTTTTATCTTCAGAGCGAGAAAGCGATTTGTTGACGAAATAGGTAATGGCGATCACCAAGACGATGAACGTCACCACAAATCCCCAATTGCCGTTGAAGGCGTTGCCGAGCAGTAAACCGGATGAAATCACATCGGAGTCACTGAAGGTCACACCGACAAAACCATAGGTTTCAAGCAGTGGGATCAGAATGGCGGGTAAGAAGGTGATGAATAAGCCGTGGACGACACCACCAATAATGGCACCCCGTCTGCCGCCCATTGCGTTGCCGAAAATACCAGCAGTCCCGCCGGCGAAGAAGTTAGTTAATAAGCCGGGCAGGATCATGGCGAGCCCGAACATCGGGAATAGCAACATGCCAATTACCGTACCCACGGTGGTGGAGAGGAAGCCCAAAATGACGGCATTGGGTGCATAAGGGAACATCACCGGACAATCTAACGCAGGCTTGGCATTCGGCACCAAACGCATCGCAATCCCCTGAAATGCAGGAACCAACTCTTGCAGTAACAGGCGTACCCCGGAGTAGAGCACAAAGACACCGGCAACAAATACCATCGCCTGCATGAACGCATACATCAGGTAATTCATGCCATTAGAGTATTTCGCAATGTATTCCGGACCGGCAGCGATTGCAGGGATGAGATACATCGGGATCATCACCACCGCCATCGACAAGTAGGTATCATTCAAAAAAGAGAATGCTTTCGGCAGTTGAATGTCTTCGGTTGACTTGGAGTTTTTGCCGACCACTTTGGCGACAGCGGCCTGAACCATATAACCAATGGTACAGAAGTGCCCCAGAGCGATACTGTCGTTGCCGGTGATACGACGTACCACGGGTTGTGCGATAGCGGGCATGGCAACTGCCATGATGCCGCCAAAAATCCCACCGGTCAGGATCAGGGGGAGTCCGGTTAATCCGGCTTTGTAGCCAATGACGGCACCAATGGTACTCATCCATAGCAACGCCTGACCGGTGAGGAATATATATTTCCATGGTGTGAAGCGGGCGATCAAAATATTAGTGGCGAATATCACCAAAAGGGTTAATGCCACTTCGCTGCCTAATTGTTTGTTGGCAACCCCTGCAATCGCGGCGACATCGGTAATATAGCCCGACATGCCGAAACCGGTGGTAAAAATTTGGTTTAGAAAGGTAAGGGTTTCGACAATAATATTAATGCCGGCCATCATCACTAAAAAGCCCAGCATGGTTTTAAATGTACCTTCAAATATCTTTCCGTAGGTTTTTTTCTGTAATATCAGACCAATCATGGCAATAAATGCGATGAGTATGGATGCCTGACCTAATAAGTCTTTTACAATAAATTCGAAAAAGGCGCTCATAATATGTGCTCCATTTTTAATCAATAGGGTACCCATAGCTTAATTTTTAATTAAGCTATGTTTGGGGGGTTATATAAATAAAATAGGCAGAGAAATATTCTTATTTATGAAGAAAGAACTGATTTAATTTCTCTTCCATTTCATTACTGTCTGTAAATTTCTGGATAGTAATTATTTTTTCAGCATCCTCAGGAGAGGCACTTGCTTTAATTGCATCAGAGAATGAAGTTGAGGTAATAATCGCATCCGGTTTTAATGCTAAAACCTCAGATACCGTGGTATGGTTTAAACTAAAATCGATACCGAGCTTTTCTAGTACCGGTTTTGCTGTCATTTCTAACGCAAAACTAGAGCCTAAACCACAACCGCACACACACCATATGTTATAAGTCATGAGCTAATCCTTCTTCATGTTCTATCTTTCATCACGTTATATTATGTTTTCATATAATTTCTAATTGTTTTGCAAGTTTAAAATAGTGACCTTCCTTATCAATTGTCCGGTTTTGCATTGTATTGAGATCAACCGGTATCGGTTTATTACTGGAGTTGATAACAATCACTTTGTTAGCCATTCCACTTTTTATACAACGTACGACTTCACTGGCAGCAATCGTACCTTGATAAATTTCCTCAGTTGTCGGATTTCCGTTTCTTAAACCAAATCCTAATGTGGTCTTTCTTATTCTGATACCAATTAAAGGTTCTAATTGTTCTGCCACGGTATCAATGGCACCCTGAAAACCGGGGGTATATTCATGGGTATAACTTTCGGCACATAAAATAATCACACTATTTTGAATCGCTAATTTATCCTTCACCCGGGTGGCTAATTCTTCAATGGGAATCATATACTCAGGAATCAGAGCAAAATCAGCATTCGATTTGATGGCGGACTGAAGGGTTAATTCGCCACAATATGCCCCGAGCACTTCAACCATAAAGACACGATTCGGCAATGCCCGACCGGTATTTCTTAATTTGGTCACTTCATGTAACACTTCTTCACAGGCGGTTGAAAATCCAATCGTATATTCAGACCCTGCCAAATCATTATCCACCGTCATCCCGATGCCGAAACAGTTGACACCGTATTGACTGAGTTTATGTAGAAACTTCATCGAGCCGTCACCGCCGGCCAAAATCAGCACCGATATTTTTTCCTTCTTCAAACGTGTCGCAATCTGATCGTACTCTTTCGGGTTTAAATAGCGCTCAGAACGACCGGATGAAATAATCGGCATTGAAGAAATCGAGTAATCAATCAAATCACGGTAGCTGATATCAATCTTGCTGCCGTTGAGCAGCCCGTAGATGCCGCCATTAAAAATCGTAATATCCGCACCGGATAGTCTAGCCACCTGAAAGATAAAGTTATTGATACCAGCGCCATCTCCGCCGCTAATCACGATACCAATTTTCATAGGATTCTCCTTATTTTGTTATGGTTTGATTATTAAACACTCAATAAGGGTTTGTTGTGATCAAGATCGATAAAAATCAGATCAAAAAATAATCTGTGAATAAAATCGATCTGGATCACTGCTGTTTATTGTGACTTAAGTCACACAAATATCTTGATTGTTATTTAAATGTTAAATTGGAGGGTGTTCATATGCGAGGAAGTATGGATTGATGGGGCTGAGTTTCTCTTGTAGTCATCCCCTAAAATAATACTATACGGTTTAGCCTATACAGCACGTTCATATCTTATTTATTGGTTTGATTTCTTACGTTAAATAACAAGATTTAAATGAATTAATAGAAGTGTTGGTTACATAGTCTGTCGCAATAATCTGATCACATTTGATGAACAAGAAAACCCTTAGGGGTAGATAATAAAAAGCCCACATCATCATCTGCGGGCTGTTATATTGCTTTCTAATTAGTGCCAATATCCGGGTGAAATTCTTCTGGGGTCATGTGGTAATTGTTTTAGAGTATATTCATCGACAAGATATCTTCTCTCAAAGCTTCTTTTTCTTGCTCCGGGTGCTGGAAGTTCACGCAGTAACGTAACAACTGCTTGAACTTCTTTTGATTCGAATCTGTATCCTTCAGACCAAAGCCCATCTAATACAACAATCAGTTCTTTATATGTTTCGTTAGCATCTTGTTTGGCTTCATACTGTTGATATAATTTATATAACATTGAGCCAATAACACCATACTTTCTTAGTTCTGCTAATTGACCTGTAAATGATGGCATTATGCTTTCCTTTTTTTACTAATAAAGATACTGAGAATATAAATCGAAAATAAAAATTCTAATAAATGAGAACCCCACCAATACTCAGGAAAATTTTGCTCTGAATATTCAATGACCGGATAGATAGTTTCACATATGATTAATGCAGGATATAAAACTCCAATAAGCTTAAATTCTTTCTCTTTGAAAACTTTTATGTCTCGCCAGACACCAAAAAGGCCAATTAATACTAAGACTGTAATAATTCCGCCAAGGAACTCTAAAAATTGTTCAATAATATCACCTACATATGCTGATGCATTTGCTAATGATATAGCGATAATAATTAATATAAAAAATAAGCCAGCAACATTCCTAGATGCCATAAAATAACCTATACCTAACCAATGAAAATGTGCAGGAATAGTATCACGCTATAAGTAAAATGTTCTATTTGAAGTAAGCGCATTTTTTCTGCTTAGGGAATGGTAATGAGATCTTTATTCAAAAAATCCCCACAGAGACTGGCCATTATCCTGTATTTCCAATCCTCCCCCGACAAACCCGTTCCGTCATTTCCCGTAATTTATCTACTTCACTTTGTAAATACGTCAGCTCTTCTGCGGTGATTTCGTAATGTTCGGAATAACGGGCATCGATATAGGCGCGTTTGAGGCGCTGGAAGCTGCGACGGTGGAACTTATTTTCCATCGGGAATAGCTCGGCAAAGGCCGGGTCTTGCTGGGCGCACATTGAGCGCAGGCTTTCAATATTGTGGGTTTTAGGCAGATAGTTGGTACACACTAACAGGGTGCAGGCAAACAGGCGTTCGGCTGCTTGGTGTAATTGAAATGCTGAATTACTAAGCCAGTTTCTAACTAAAAGATCTTGGGAAATACTGAAAAACTGGATCGCATTTTCAAACCAAATTGAATAATGCTTACTGGCAATTGCAACTCGCTCAGCTTCACTTAAATTCCCCGGCATGGGCAGTTCCCGCTTATCGGCGCTGAACAGTTCAATGCCCTGTTCTCGAATATCTTTAAAGAAGTAGTGACCTTGCTGGAGTTGCTGATGGACTTCATTGAGTGTGTGGACGATCAAGCCGAGCGGGGCGGAGTTAACCCGACGCGCAATCTGCTCTTCGGCACAGTGCCACACCGCGTACTCTTCGACTAATGATGAGCGGTTGACGATCACCAGAATATCGTAGTCGCTGATATAACCGTTGGGTCGGTCACTGACCCATGTGCCTTTGGCATGGCTGCCAAACAGGATAATTTTAAGGATCCGAAACTCAGCTTTACTGCCATTTTTGCTGCGTAAGAAATCATCCAGCGTATCGCGTAATACGGTGGTGATGATGTGAAGTTCTTGTTGCTTCCGCTCCGGGAGGTGGTCGAGTGCTGTTTTCATCGCGGTTATCCTACTATGAGCCGGGGGTAAAACAAACCGTTACCGCATCGGGCGGCGTTGTTTTTGTTGATGATTTGCGGTTTTGTCATGGTAATAATACCCGGCTGTGACTTGATGTCGGTATCGTGAGCGATTTTGTTGTTGGTGGCGATATACGCAAGGGCACTTTGCGACACAATTCAGGAAAAATCATACTTTTCTAATGCTTGTGGGGGAGATATTGCGCTGCCACTGGGAGGCAAGCCGGATACCTTGAGCATAAGAAAACTGGGGATTTCGCATGTGTCTGGTTACATAATCGGTCTGATGGGTTGTTCCGAATTGGTTTTGCCTCCAGATTTGACACAATTTATGAGTGAACGTAATACCCAATTAGCCGTAGATACCTGTGGCAGTGATAATACGGTTCTTTATAATATAAGTTAAGACAATTGAAAAAAACGATATATTTGATGATAACTCTCCCTATAATCGATTCAATTCGGATAATATGTATGAAGTTGAAAATCATAGGGAACCTAAATAAAAATGGATGAAATAATTCAAATATCAGATATACATTTTTGTATTAGAGACAAAAATCATGATTCAAGGAAAAATTTATCCTTAGTATTAAATAAAATCAATGATTTATATGATAAATATATTTTAGTGCTTTCTGGCGATCTGGTCATGAAAGCTGATAACGCTCATTATATTGAACTTTATCAATATATAAGAACTTTTACTCACAATCCAATATATGCTATCCCCGGCAATCATGATGATATAGTCTTAATGCAGGAGTTAGCTACACAAGAAAATTTATTTAAAATTCAGGATGTTCTAGAGATAGGTAGCAATGATGTTATTTTCTTGGATTCTAGTGAGAAAGGAGAATATCTAGGCGGAGGAAAGATCGATATTTATTATTTTGAAACGATAAAGTCTAAGCTTAGAGAGAATTCGAATAAGATCATCTTCATTCATCATCCACCTTTTAAAATCGGAGCAAATTGGTTTCAGAAGATATGTCTTGATAATGGTGATTTATTGATGAAATCGCTATCGGAAATAAATAATTTAAAATATCTCTCTTATGGACATTGTCATAACTACTTCGTAGAAGAAAGGGAAAGTACTATATTTTTATCATGTCCGTCTTCATGGGTTCAATTTGATCATTCTTGTCATGATGAGATAAAGTATGATCAAAAAATAGCTATTGGATTTAACGTCTTCCATCTATCCGATGATATTTCTCATGATACGATAACAATATCTGACCATTGATTTATTGGCGACTGTCCGATCTTATCCATAAAAAGTACATGCTGTACAAATTGATAGTTGGAGTTCAATTCTAAGAAATTATCGAACGATACTCATAAACACACGAATCCGATTGAGCTTGTTCCAGACAAGAAAAAAGACGCCCGAGGACGTCTTTAAACTATGATTTGGTGGGCTGGCGGGAGTTGAAATGATTTCTCATTTTTCATAAATTCAGTAATTTATATCGATGTTACTAATTTGGTGTTGCATCAAATGTTGCATCAATTTCCTGCTTCAAAAGGAACTGCACCCGCGTCCATTTATACGTTTTTGTGTTTTTTAGGTGCTTCGATAGAGCAAAATGTTCTAATCAGGACAGCGAGCGAACTCCACAATGAGTAAACCTAACGTAGCTGATTTTATAATGCTTGTGCAAGCAAGTTGAGACAAGCAGATGACTCCTCATACGTGAATTTCGAGTTGTTTTTCATCTCCCTGCTAAGAACATCCATCAATGCTTCTTTTTTAAATAGCTCATCCTGTAGAAACGTTTTAGCTGGTCCTGAAGCTATAGCCGCGATATCGGCACCAAGTTTACAAGCGCTGGCTTTTAACTCATCATAATCTTGTGCATCCATGAAACCTTCTTCGTAGAGAGCATCATAGACTGAAGGTATCTTGCTATAGGTACTAATAAGATATAACAGGTCTGTGGCATCTTTTTTTCGTTTGTCACTTTCTCTATCTAGCCAGGCAATTAACTTTAAGAGCGCTATGCCCGCTGGCGCACAAACAGGCAGAACCAACTCAGGATCATCTTGCACTAGGACTTGCCATGAACTATCCAGCGCTTCTTGAAACCCTAGAACATTCATAACGAAGTCTCCTTTTGGAGGCCAAGCAATATTATTGTTATCTGCTATTTCCCCAAATGGAACTATATCCAGTTCCCACGGCATACCGTCACTGCCTTGTCTATGAAAGCGATGACTTACGTGTTCATCTTGAATGAAGCCGATGGCAATCAAGTTGGTAGCCAGATTATGGAATTGATCCCAGGATTCTACGCAGATCCCAAAGTCTACATCTCTAGTTCCTCGTTCGATCTTTGCGTCAAATCCATGGACGAGCACTAGGTCACGAGCCATTGCACCTACGATCATATAAGGGATAGCAAGTTTTTGTGCTTCACTATTTACATCAGCATAGAGTTCGGTGAGTCCTTTGGGGAACTTTTTATTAATTTTGACGTAGGTATTGGTCATATAACTTCTCTGCAACCTCAAGGTTTCTCACATCGTCTGACGCTAGTAGTTCAGCATAAACAATTAAAGGGTTCACTAAATTTTCGAGAGGGCCTTTTAAGACATTTAATTCGGTAAAAGGCTCTACAATCTCTATTTTTACAGAGTAGTGTTCATCTTCACGAATCTGCTTTAAGCGGCCATGCCGTAGTAGTAACTTGGAGTTCTCTTTGGATATATAAACTCGTGCTTTATTTGAGCTTAGAAAGTGGGTGTATCGATCAGCTGCTGCATCTCCACCTAACAATGCGTTGCATTGACTAAGCAACTCATTAGTACACCAATCGATATTGTCAGTTGTGTATTGGATGTTAGGTGTGTTTTTTACTAGTAGATAGCCATACTCTTTAGCCCATTTCTGCATAAGGCTTTTTCCATTTAGGAGCGTTTTTCCATTCTTGTCAATGTAGCCCTGATAGTCTAAATCCAGCATGACATCTCCAATAGTACCAAGGGATACATTTGAGGTTTTGGCTAACTCTCGATAAGGCAACGTGATAGCTTCGGGTTTAGTTAGCAAAACATATATGACTTGTAAGCCTTTTTTTCCAAATGCTTTTCCCAATACTTGTTTTTCTTTCAGTACGTTACGAGTTTTTTGTTTGTTGCCTTTGACAAAAATAAAGAACTTACCTTGATCAAGATATGCATTTCCACTGTGATCTATGAACTGGATTTTAGCCTCTTTTAGTCGTTGAGCTAGAGCTGGGTTTACGTGATCAGTTAGAAAAACATATTTGCAAGGTGATGGAGATTGATTTTTATAGTCGGCTATCTGAACGACAGTTAAAGGTTTTTTCTGAGTAAAACAATGAACAAAGAGAGGCTCTTTTGAACATTGATAGCTAACCTTGCCAATTGTGCCATGACTAGAGTTATGGATGATGTCTAAACTGGAGACAGGTATGCGGTATTCATCTTTTAATAGTGAATATGCACCTTCAAGAAGCTCTTCTTCTGCATTGTTATAGATGTGACTATCCATCTTTTCCCCCAACTCCTACGTTAGCTATAAATGTAGTGGAAAGTTGTTCATTTTTTCATGCTGTTCATTTTAAATGAACAATATAAAAAAGTGAACATATGTGTTCATTTTTTCATAGCGTTCAAATTAAATGAACGCAATAAACTAATGAACAAAAATGGTTGGGAGATGAAAGCCAAAGGCTTTCATAAATCAAATAAAAGTATCGATTTTCCTTTAAAGGTAGTATGCCTTGATCTTCAAGCCTCCTGACTTGAGTGGGATAGAGCCTTTTGGATTACAAATGAAAGTGGTGCTGCCAGCAATGATCTTTTCTACTGGATCGTGCTGATGACCTGCAATCCAGTATCGTGCTTTAGAGATCAGTTCGTCACTCAAACTAGCTTGGTAGTACGGAGCATAATCGCTGTTGGCATTTTGTTCGACAGCAAAAGCTTCCTTTGATGGAAGATGATGAGATATCGCTATATCAACTTTCCTTGGAAAGTTGTTAATGAATGCCTTGTGCTGCTCCTCAATCATTTGATGGCTGATATACTTTGTATCATTCATTAGTTCTGAGTACACATCTATTAGTTCAGGCGAGTATGTGTGGATAGGAAACCAAAGAGTGCCGCCATAGATGGTACATCCGTCTAAATTGATTGATTCATTATCCAGAAAAAACAAGTTCGCAGTTGTGTCACTGTGCGACTTAAGCTTTGTTATTGGTGAGTATGTTTGAACATCAATATCGTTTTCGGAATTTATTGAAACTTGTTTGTGTAGATAACCAGAACGATAAGATTTACTTTTACTACCGTACCACTCGTGGTTCCCTGCAATGAGGACTACGGCTTTAAAGTAAGAGCAAAGAACATTTTTTACATACGCAATGCCATTGAGCGCATTGGCGGTGTCACCCGCAATAATCAAAACAGCGTCATTATCGAAGTTATGCCAAAAGCTCCGATGGATGCCGTGTAAATCTAAGTGCAAATCAGATATCGCGTAAAATTTCAATTTCGCCACCTGGCTGAGTTTGTAAATGTGTGGTCATTGCGTACAGTATACCTCCTGTTGATTTAGGGTATGCGTGTATTTGTGCCAGAGTCAGAGTTCGCAAAAGGGGAACTTCATCGGCGATTGGTTGGGAGACGTATTTGATCCTAATGACACCTTTGCTACTCATTGTGTGGGTTTTGGTTTGATTATGTAACTTTAACTACTCATTAGCTGTTTTCAGAGTGCTAGTCATGAGAATCAAAAACTAAGAATAGTATTTGGCTGTGTTCATTTTTTCGGTTTGTTCATAGAAAATGAACGGAAAAATAAAATGAACATTTGATGTGCCCTATCTTGATGAGATCTCGCTAGCGTATAGGTGGCTATGACATTTAGGGCAGATTGGTGTATTAGGTAGTGTAACTTGCCAATGGCATTGACACATGATGCACTCAAATTGAGCTGAACGTCTTGGCACAGGTGCTGGCTGGATAGCTTTCGTTGCTGGTTGCCATGAGTCGGAACGATGAAGCTTGAAACTCCTCTGGTTGCGATGGCGGTGTTGGTCATTATGAAGACTCGGAGTAGGGGGCGGAGTGTACTGAGATGCTTTTAAGGATAATCGCTCAGTCGCTTCTTGCGCCAATTGAACGTAGCGTGGGTGAAATACCCACACTTTAGATTCGACATCATGTTGAAGGTAATCTTTTAGTCTGTCTAGTTGCCGAACCCCTGAGACTTTATCACGTGTAAATAGGTGATGTGTATCATCCAGCTTGATTTCGAGTACACCGCATTGCCTGTTATGTGGTGTGAGCAATTCACTTGGAAGTGGACGGTTTGGGTGGGTGAAATAAATAACAAAGGTGAACTCACCGACTCTGCCCATGACGTCTACAACACATTTCTCAAATGAAGCTTCTTTATCGACGTTATCAAGTAAGATGGTGGATGACTTAGCAACCAAAAAATCTTCTTTGAAGCACTTCCCCTTCGCTTGTTTTGTGAGAGAACTCCTGTACTCAGGAAGAACAATAGATATACCAGTTTCTATCACTTGTCTCGCCATCATGCGCACAGAAACAAAAAAAGAAAAATCACACTCTTTATCAGTTCCTTCAACCTTGCGGCTCGCATGAGCAAAGTGCCATTGCTTTTCTTCACCTTGTCTCGCAATCAGTGGTGTGTGGCAAGAAGGACATATACAGCCGCAATTTTTCCCTCGCACAACATCTGCGACATCAACGAATGTTTGATCTTGGGTTCTTAAGCCGAAAGGCATATGTTGAAGCATCATCAAAATGTGAATAACTCTCAATTTAGCGACGGTATGTACTGATTTTAGGTAAGAATGCTTTATAAATATGTTAGATAGGTTATGAATTGTGCCTTTGTTTTCGTATTGTCTTTTATACAATCGATTATTAACTGCATGAAAGTGATGTAATAGTCGGGGCTAGATATGGATGAGTTTGAGCTAATTGAACAAAAGATTCAGTTGGCGCGCTTTCTATTTGTTGGACGATAGTAATTAAGTTGCCATTGCTTAGAGCCACTTGGCAAAACTCTCAATTTCAGGCCTTGGCCGTCAACAAGGCTATGTTCTTTTTCTTTGGGCTTGGCATTTTTTATTTCTATCGCAGTGAGCGGCTTAGTTTGTCTAGGCATGTTAGGAACTAAAAGTAAGGAACACAATACTAAGGTTCCTACAATGGTTACTAAAAGTCAAAGATGTAGTGAAACACCTTGAGATACTATGGGATGCTAAGTTATTGATTTTACATTGATGTAGATACAAAAAAAAGACGTCCTGAGACGTCTTTAGATGTTGAATTGGTGGAGCTGGCGGGAGTTGAACCCGCGTCCGAAAATCATTCATCTTTGGTACTACATGCTTAGTCGATCTTTAATTTCACTACCACCTGCGAACCGACACGCGAATGAATAGCTAACCTGAATTATCTCTTACGCTTCATCCCTCAGGTGGGGGAATCCACGCCAGCTTGTTTTTGTTTGACCATCTGAACTCCCCGTCCTACAAGCAGAGGCTAGGGCAGATGGGCTCTCAGCAGGTTATTAAGCTGCTAGTGCGTAGTTTTCGTCGTTTGCGACTATTTTTTTGCGGTTTGTTAACGAGGCCTACCGCACCTCGGCATGCACCTCAGACTGCAAAATTCCCGTCGAATCCTGAATCAGCCCCAGAGGTAGAGTGTGCATACTACCAGAATTGTTTCCGGTGTCTAGTGCTGCACAATCATATGATTAAGTTTAGCGCAGTGCGCTCTTCATGACGCGGTCTTTTTGGCGCTGCCAGTCCCGATCTTTGACCGTATCCCGCTTGTCATGCATCTTCTTACCTTTCGCAACCCCGACTTTAATTTTGACCCATGAACGAGACCAGTACAGCGATAATGCTATTAAGGTCATCCCTTCACGATTGATCCGGCCGAATAGATTATCGAGCTCCCGACGAGAGAGTAGGAGTTTGCGTACCCGGGTCGGGTTGGCAATCACATGTGTCGAGGCTTGTTGCAGTGGGATAATGTTCATGCCGGAGATAAACGCTTCTCCGTCACGCAAGAATACATAACTTTCTGCGATATTTGCTTTGCCCTGGCGAAGTGACTTTACTTCCCAGCCCTGAAGCTCCATACCCGCTTCTATTTCATCTTCAATGAAATATTCGTGGCGAGCTTTCTTGTTTAGAGCAATCGTGTTGCTCCCTGCTTTTGATTTTTTCTTTGCCATAGTGGGGCGTATTATACGGATTGCGTGTTGGTTGGGAAATCCTTTTGTTGGTATTGGTGCAAAATATGCACAATTGATTGATAAATCTGCGATTGTTGTCATTATGAGGTGATTAACTGGCTGCGTAATGCCGATGGATTGACGGACGCTGACCTTGAGCTCACTTATGTATCACAGTAAAATCACAAGGCTTGGGTGTAAAGAGGAAGAAGGAGCATCAATGAAGCAGGTGAGTCGTTCTGCACTGGTATCGTTTAGCGCTGAACAGATGTTTAATTTAGTCAATGATGTGATGCGTTATCCTGAGTTCTTGCCGGGTTGTTCCGGTGCGAAAGTGATTGAGTCAAATGCTGACAAGATGGTTGCTTCTGTTGATATCTCTAAAGCGGGGATCAGCAAAACATTTACCACGTCGAATCAGTTAAAAACGGGTGAAGCGATATTGATGGATCTGGTGGACGGGCCGTTTAAAATGCTACGTGGTGGATGGTACTTTACACCACTCGATGAATGGGCATGTAAAGTTGAACTGAAGCTTGAATTTGAGTTTTCCAGCAAGATAATTGAGCTGGCATTCGGCAAAATTTTTAATGATCTGACCAATAATATGGTCAATGCTTTCACCAAACGAGCCAAGCAGGTGTATGTATGACGGATGAAGAGAACACGATTCATGTTGAAGTGGTGTATGCTCTGCCGCATGAACAGCGCGTGTTGTCGTTGGTTGTGTCGCCATCGATGACGGTGGAGGAGATTATCCGCCAATCCGGTGTGTTGAATATGTATCCGGAGATCGATCTGACCAAGAATAAAGTAGGGATTTTCAGCCGTCCGGTGAAGTTGGATGCGACTGTCCGGGATCGAGACCGAATTGAGATTTATCGACCATTGCTGGCCGATCCGAAAGAAATTCGCAGAAAGCGGGCAGAACAGGCAAAAGCTGCGGGAAAAGCCGACCCGGTAACTGGTGGCAAACCGAATCCACTCAAAAAATAATCGTCATCCCGATACCCGATACCCGATACCCGATAGTTAAATCGTAAAAAGCTCGCATTGCGAGCTTTTTTATAACTGTTGGTTTTACAAGTTATCGGATGCTTTCAAAGAAGTGATCGCTGTTATGAAAGTCACCGGCCAGATGAATGAGTGAGCCTCTCTTGTCAAATTTGACAATCAGATTCTTCTGCACCGGTTCTTCATGGCCTGAAACATGATGATAAATGTAGTACCAAGTATCGGGATAACCATTCTCAACTAGCATCGGAGAGCCAAGTACATAATGGACTTGTTGTTTGGTCATACCGAATTTCAGTTGATCAACTGCCTGTTGATCAACGTAGTTGCCTTGGTTGATATCAATCCGGTAAACCAACATATCGGTAACCGATGAACATCCACTGAGGACAAGTATTGCTAATGATGCGGTGATGAGAGACTTCTTAAATTGCATAGTTTGTTTACTACATTGTCATTTAGAGTGAAAGCTTGGCTGATAATAAACAAGCTTGATGGAGAAGTAAAAGGGTTCCCCACCATCTTATCCCACACTCAGACTACAAATTTTGGATTTTGTTGCATCTGATCGGTTTTTTTTCAACATTCGGCATCAATTATAGGTCTTAATGATAATACGGACGACTTTCGAACTGCTTGGGTTGGTGAAAAGGGGATTCGATGAAGTACCTCAGGCGAGCAGAAGCTCTCAAACCGCAGTGATGATGGTAAGAGGGTTATGGCGCTTCTCATGGCCTGAGGCTGTGAGCGGGTGGTTACGTAAAACGATGAATAATCAAGTGCTGTATTAAAAATGAC